>NZ_BAAGPR010000069.1:0-42527 GCF_054783955.1 Streptomyces mayteni
GCGGTGGCCTCGCGCGGCAGCGGCCTGCGGCCCGGCGGCGAAGCCGCCGAAGGCCAGGCCCGCCCCCCTGGCGGGCCGCGCCGGGGCCCGGAGGGCCAGGCGGCGCAGCTGCCCTCGGCCCCCCGGCCGGGGCCCCACCGCGCGAAGCGCGAAACAAAGGGCTCGTGGGGGCACCTCCCAGCGTTAGCTGGGGGAGGGTGGGGAAAACCCCGCGCGAAGCGCGGGGCACCCACCCACGCCCGGCGGCGAAGCCACCACAGCCCGCGCGAAGCACGCCGCACCCGCTCCGCCGGCCCGGCCCGCCAAGGCCCACCCCGCGCGAAGCGCGCGTAGGGGCGGGCGGGCGGGCGGGGAGGATCCCGCGCGGAGCGATGGGGCCCGGCCGTGGGGAGCGCGGCAGCGGAGCGAAAGGGTGGGTGGGTGGGAAAACCCCCGGCCCCAGCCCCGTCACGCGTCGCGCCCCCGCAGCGCCCCCACCCCCGCCCCCAGCGCCAGCACCGTGTAGCCGGTGACCAGCGTCAGCGACGGCCACGCCGGGAGCGAGCCGACCGCGTCCACGCTCGCGTCCGACGTCTGGATCAGTTTCTCCAGTGCCGCCGTCGGCGAGACGCCGGCGATCCAGCGTTCGGCGTCGCCGAAGAGCGGCCCGAGCAGGGACGGGAGCAGCAGCAGGGCGAGCACCGTCGCCACCGAGCCGGCCGCGTGGCGGATCAGCGTGCCGACGGCCAGGCCCAGCAGGCCGGCGACCGAGAAGGCCGCGGCGACGCCGAACAGGGCGGGCAGCGGGTCGCCCTGGGCGTAGCCGTCGTCGAGCAGCGCGTCCGCGGTCAGGTAGGCGGCCGTCGCGGCCGGCAGCGACAGCGCGTACAGCAGCGCCGCGACGAGGGTCGCCTTCGCGGCGAGCACGGTGCCGCGGCGCGGCACGGCGGTGAAGGTGGTGCGGATCGTGCCGCTGCCGTACTCGCCGCAGATCATCAGCGCGCCCACCACCGCGGCCAGCATCAGTGCGGGCACGGTGAAGGTGAGGCCGCCGCCGAGCACCGTGTCGTCCGGCTGGAGGCTGCCGGTGGCGGCCACGAACGCCGCGCCGGGCACCGGCAGTACGGCCGTCGCCGCCGTCGTCCACACCGTGGACCGCACGCTGCGGAACTTGATCCACTCGTGGGCCAGGGCCCGCCGGAACTCCACCAGGCCGCTCAACTCGCCACCTCCGCCCGGTACTCGCCGGACCCGGCCGCCATCGCCGTGTAGACGTCCTCCAACGAGGAGCGCCGCGGCGCCAGTTCGTGCAGGGTCAGGTCATGCGCGCGGGCCAGCGCGCCGATCGCCGGCGCGTCCAGGCCGTCGACCAGCCAGCCGCCGCGCGCGTCGAGGCGCACCGCGGCGCCGGCCGCGTCAAGCACCTCGCGCAGCCGTTCCGCCTCCGCCGCCCGGACCAGCGTCCGAGACCGGGAGTTGGACTCGATGAACTCCCGCATGCCGGTGTCGGCGAGCAGCCGCCCCCGCCCGATCACGATCAGGTGGTCGGCGGTGAGTTCCATCTCGCTCATCAGATGGCTGGAGAGCAGGACGGTGCGGCCGTCGGCGGCCAGCGAGCGCAGCAGCCCCCTGATCCACCTGATCCCCTCGGTGTCCAGGCCGTTGACCGGCTCGTCGAGCAGCAGCACCTCCGGGTCGCCGAGCAACGCGCAGGCGATGCCGAGGCGTTGGCCCATGCCGAGCGAGAAGCCCCGGGTGCGGCGGCGCGCCGTCGCCGGGTCGAGTCCGACGGTGGCCAGCACCTCGTCGACCCGGCGCCGCGGGATGCCGTTGCTGGCGGCCAGCCCGGCCAGGTGGGCGTGGGCGGAGCGGCCGCCGTGCACGCCCTTGGCGTCCAGCAGGGAGCCGACCACGCGCAGCGGCGCCGTCAGCTCCCGGTAGTGCCGGCCGCCGACCCGCACCGTGCCCGAAGTGGGCGCGTCGAGGCCGAGGATCAGCCGCATGGTGGTGGACTTGCCGGCGCCGTTCGGCCCGAGGAAGCCGGTGACGCGCCCGGGCCGCACGGTGAGAGAGAGCCCGTCGACGGCGGTGCGTTCGCCGTAGCGCTTGGTCAGTTCGATTGCCTCGATCATGCCGCCGACGCTAGGAGCCGGCGGGCGGGACGTCGTCCGCCGGCGGGAGTCGAGGAGTACCTCCGTGGGAGTAGCGGCTGCCGTCAGCCGCCAGCGCGGCGGTCGTCGGGGTTGTAGGGCGGCACGTAGCGCCCGGGGTCGACGCTCGCGGAGCGCCAGTCCTCGACGATGTCGAGCCGGTCGCCCAGGTCGTTGAGCCCCTGGTCGGTCACCGCGCCGGCCCGCTCGTAGACGGCCTCGTCGAAGTCGGGGAGCCGGTAGGTGGTGCCCGGCTCGGCGCCGGCGCCGTAACCCTGGGGCAGCGGGCCCTGGTTGGCGGCGTCGACGGCGGCCGCCGCGATCATCCGGGCGGTGGCCTGCTGGTTGAGGAAGCCCTCGTCGAGGTCGTAGTCGCCGTGCAGCGCCGGTGCCTGCGCCGAGTAGGTCGGCATCAGCGGCACGGCCGCCGAGTAGCCGGCGGCGATCAGGCCGAGCGGCAGCTGTTGCGGGCCGTGCGGCACGCTGACGGCCCACAGGACGCCGCCGATCGAGGTGTTGGTGAGGGTGGTGATCAGGTTCTGCCGCTGGTCGCCGCTGGCCTGCTCGATGGCGTCGTGCTCGCCCCAGTTGACGAGCTGGGTGAGCCGGCCGATGTTCTCGAAGGTGTTGGTCCTGCCCAACGAGCCCTCGGCGCCCGCGTAGTAGTCGTGGGCCATCTGGTACTGGAGGCTGTTCACGCCGGCCTTGAACGCCTCGTTGACGCTCTCGTCCGTCCGCGCCATCAGTGCGAAGACGCGGTAACGGTCCTCCTCGGCGAGGTAGTCGGCGGGGTTCCGGCCGAACCCGGCGACGTCGCCCATGGACATCAGCGCGGCGTCGGCGAGCGCGCCCTGGAGCATGGTGTGGTCGCTGAGGCCGAGGGCCGACATCCGCGAGGGGCCCTCGCCGAGCACCTCGTCCTGGTGCGCGCCGGCGAACCGCAACACCTCGCGCCCGGCCGTCAGATACGGTTCGGCGGCCGCGCTGTCCCGGTCGACGCCTGGCGGCACGGTGGTGCCGGCGCGTACCAGGTCGGCGGCGCCCGTGGAGTCCTCCCACTGCTGGAGCAGCAGCGCCTCGCGGAAGTCGGCGTCGGCGAGCAGTTCGGCGGCGACCCCGCTGTTGAGGGCGGCGGCCTGGAGCAGGCCGCCGCTGCCGGTGGCGGCCACGAAGTCGTCGGTGGCCATGCCGTACTGGAGCGAGGCGCGGCGCTGGACGTCGACGGCGGCGCGGGCCAGGTCCTCGCCGAACGCGTCGCCCGGCGCGACGGTGGCGTGCGACAGCAGGCCGCCGAACGCGTTGAACCGCGCCAACTCGTCCCGGAACAGGTCGGTTCCGAGGCCGCGGTCCGCGTACAGGTCGCCGTCGCGGTAGTCGTGGACGAACGACACGACGGCGTCCGGCAGCCGGTCGCGGTCGTCGTCCGGGTCGAGGCCGCCGAGCGCCGGATCGGTGAGCATGGTCAGGCCGTTGGCCAGGTCGACCTTGGACTGGTTCCAGCCGTCCAGGGCGCCGAGCCGCAGCAGCGCGTCGGTGCCCAGGGTGTCGTAGAAGGCGCTGAGGTAGGCGCGTTCGGCCTCGGTGAGCCGGCGGGACGGGGCGTCGGTCGGGTTGTTGCCGTCGCCGAAGAGCGCGCCCGCGATGCCGTCGACGCCCGAGGTGTAGACGGCGAGCAGCCGCTCGTCCGGGTCCTCCTCGGCCAGCTCCTCGGCGAGCCGCCCGGCGGCGTACTCGGCCATCCCGTCCGTGGTCCAGATGCCGAGCGGGCCGGCCAGGTCGTAACCCAGGGACTGGAGTTCGACGCCGAACTCGGTGAGCCGGCCGCGGTAGGCGCGGATCGCGTCCTCGATGTCGTCGTAGGCGGTGGTGGCGTCGTCGGCCGCCCGTCGCAGGTGCTTCTCCCTGATCTCGCCGGCGAGTTCGGCCGGCAGCGCGTACCGGCCGTCGGCCGCGGGACGGGCGGTGCGGGACTCACCGCCGTGGGCGACCGGCAGGGACGAGGGGGCGTCGCGGAGGCCGGCCACGGCCGAGCCGAGCGCCCGCGCCCAGCCGTTCCACTCGTCGACCGAGGCCCGGTTGTGCCGGTCGAGCGCGTCGTCGAGCCGGCCCTCGGCGTGGATCGCGTCGCCGACCTCGTTCGCCGTGTCGATCGCCTGGTTCATCGCCCTGACGAGGGTGCGGACGACGCCGTCGATGTCCTCGCCGTTGCCCTGGAGGCCCGCCGCGGTCTCGCGGATCCGCCCTTCGCCGTCGACCAGCGAGGCGCCGTCGAGGCCGCCCGACTCCTCGGCGGCGCGGCCGGCGGCCTCGGCCAGCTCACCCGCGTGGGACGCCTCGCCGGCCGCCCGCGCGTAAACGGCGGCGGTTTCCGCCATGTCGTCGGGATCTATCTCGTCCACGAATTCCGTTTGTCGCGTCCATGGCTTTTTCCCGGCCTCCTCTTCGACCTCTTCGCATGTGAATCCCAGATCGGGCATGACGGCTCCCTAAAGCTGTTCGACAGCCGATGGAGCCTACGCGTCGAGGGTGAAGACCCCGGGTATAGCGCGTTAACCCGGTATCAGTTCAGGTTAAGGTTGCGTCAGGTCAAGTGTGGTGTGCGGGCGCATGGTTGCCCCAGGTGGGCGGGGTCGCCACCGGGAATACTCGGCGTTTCGTACCGGGCGGACGGAGGGCGACATATGCGGTGGAAGACATATGGCGAGCGGCGGATCTACAGCAATCACTGGTTGAATGTCTGCCTCGTCGATGTCGAACTGCCGGACGGTCAGCGTTTCGAACACCATGTGGTCAGAATGCGGCATCTGGCCGTGGCCGTGGTGGTGAACTCACGCCGCGAGGTGCTGATGATGTGGCGGCACCGCTTCATCACCGACGCCTGGGCCTGGGAGCTGCCCATGGGCCTGGTGGAGGCCGACGAGTCGCCGGCCGAGACGGCGGCCCGCGAGGTCGAGGAGGAGACGGGCTGGCGCCCCGGCCCCATGAAGCCGCTGCTCTACGCCGAGCCGGCCAACGGGATCACCGACTCGCAGCACCACATCTTCCGCGCCGAGGGCGCCACCCACATCGGGCCGCCCACCGAGCTGAACGAGTCCGACCGGATCGAGTGGGTTCCGATCGACCGGCTCCGCGGCATGATCGACCGCGGCGAGGTGGTGAGCGGCGCCACGCTCAACGGGCTGCTCTACCTGCTGGTCGACGAGGCCGCCCACCGGGCCGGGTGACCACGCGGGTCACCGCAGTCCCGGCCGCACCAGGCCCGTCTCGTAGGCCAGCACCACGAGTTGGGCCCGGTCGCGCACGCCCAGCTTGGTCATGGCCCGGCTGACGTGCGTCTTGGCGGTCAGCGGCGACATCGAGAGCCGGCCGCCGATCTCGTCGTTGGAGAGGCCGCCGGCCACCAGCGCCACCACCTCACGCTCCCGCGCGGTCAACGGCGCGAGCCGCGCGGCCCCTTCGGCCAGCGGGGTGCGCAGCCTGGCGAACTCCTCGACCACGCCCCGGGTCACGGCCGGCGACAGGAGGCTCTGCCCCGCGGCCACCGTGCGGATCGCGGCGCGCAGCTCCGCCGGCTCGATGTCCTTGAGCACGAAGCCGGCCGCGCCGGCCCGCAGCGCCTCGAAGACGTACTCGTCGGCGCCGAACGTCGTCAGGATCAGCACCCGGACGTCCGGCAGCGCCGGATCGGCCGCGATCCGGCGGGTGGCGGCCAGGCCGTCGAGCCTGGGCATCCGGATGTCCATCAGCACCACGTCGGGCCTGGTGGTGCGCACCGCCTCCACCGCCAGCGCGCCGTCGGCGGCCTCGGCCACGACCACCAGGTCGTCGGTCAGGTCGAGCAGCGCCCGGAACCCGGCCCGCACCACCGCCTGGTCGTCGGCCAGCACCACCCGGATCATCCGGCCACCTCGCCGGAGCCGGAGAGGCCCGGCCGGCCTCGGCGGTGGGGAGCCGCGGCGTCGCCGGCCGTGGCGCTTCGCGCCAGGCCCGGCGTGGGCCGGCCCGGGTCGGGCCGCCCGCCCGAGGCCCCTGGTCCGTCCGACGACCGATCCCCGGCCGGCCGCGGTCCCGGGCTGGGGCCGGGGCTGGGGCCGGGGCCGCTGTCGGCCGTCGGCAGGGTGGCGAGCACCCGGAAGCCGCCGGCCGGCTGCGGCCCGTGGGTGAGCGTGCCGCCCACGGCGGCGGCGCGCTCCCGCATGCCGAGCAGGCCGAATCCCGGCCGCCCGGCGGCGCCCGGCGGGGCCGGGCGGCCCGGGCCCTCGTCCACGACCTCCACGGTCAGCCGGCCGTCCTCCCCGTCGACGACCGACACGGCCGCGTGCCTGGCCGCCGAGTGCTTCACCACATTGGTCAGCGCCTCCTGCACGATCCGGTACGCCGCCAGCTCCACCATCGGCGGCAGCGGCCCGCCCGCCCCCGCGCGGCGCAGCGTGACGCGCAGCGCGCCACCGGCCAACCGCTCGACCAGCTCCGGGAGTTGGTCGAGTCCGGGGGCAGGACCCACCGGCGCGCCCTGGCCGGCCTCGCGCAACACCGTGACCGTGGCGCGCAGTTCGGCCACCGCCTCCCGGCCCGACTCCCGCACCTGCCGCAGCGCCGTCCTGGCCACCTCGGGGCGCCGGTCGAGCGCTTCGAGCGCCACCCCGGCGTGCACCGTCATCGCGGAGACGGTGTGCGCCACGATGTCGTGCAGCTCGCGGGCGATCCGCATCCGCTCCTCCCGCACCCGGCGCTCCGCCTCCCGCTCCCGCTCGGCCAGCGCGGCCCGCACCAACTCGCGCCGGCCGCGCACCGCCTCGCCGAGCAGCAGCGGCACCAGCGGGACCACCGTCTCCAACACGGGCGACGGCACCGCGCTGCCCTCCTCCTGCCCGGCCGCCACCGCGGCGCCGCCGGCCAGCAGCGCCGCCAGCGCCCCCACCCACAGCGAGCGCCGCCGGTCGCCGGCCAGCGCCACGTGGTACAGCGCCACCATCGCCGGCAGGTTCAGCAGCTCACCGATGTGGCCGTGCAGCGTCCACACCACGCAACCGGCGCCGGCCACCGCCGCTGCGGCCATCGGCCGGGCGCGGTGCGCCAGCAGCCCGGCCATCGAGACCGCGTACACCAGCCAGCTGAACCAGTCGTCGTCCCGCGTTCCCGGCACGTTGGACGCCAGGTCGGCCGCGGTGAGGCAGCCGACCCCGAACGTCAGGGCGAGCGACAGCAGATGGGTCCGCACCCGGCCAACGGTAGGCGCGGCGCGGGGCCGGCGGGTACGACGGGGGGAGTAGTCCTACCGGCCCACCTCAGTCCACGACCTCCCCGATCGGCCGCTCTTCCCTGGCCCAGGCGGTGATCTCCCGCTCGGACTCCCGGAACAGCAGGTTGCTCACGCATTCGCCTGGCACGTCGTCGGAGAGCCGTACCGTCCACCCGGACAGGTCGTGCTCCGCCTGGAGTCGATCCGCCAGTGCGGGGAGTTCCGTCATCGGGGTGCACTGCCCGAGGCGGGTGGTCTCCTCGAGCGCGACCCGGAACTCGGCCAACTGCCGCTGCTCCTGGGTGACGCCGACGTAGAGCACCTCGTCGTTCTCGGCGCAGACACCCGTGCCGCCCGGGCGGACCACGATCTGGCCCTCGTCGTTCACACAGGCGGTGAGCTGGACGTCGACCAAGGCCGGCTCACCGCCGTCCTCCTCGTAGAGCCCGCTCGCGCAGATCAGGGAGTAGTCGTCGGTGACGGGGTTGAAGTCCGTGGTCGTGTAGTCGTACCTGCCGTAGGCGGGGTACGGGCTGTAGCTCAAACCCTCGGGCGCCATGCAGCGCACCAGGGTCGAGTCGACCACCGCGCCCTCGCCCGTCGCCAGCACCACGGCCGCCGTGGCCGCGCCCACGGTGACGGCGACGGCCGTCGGGATCACCAGCAGCCGCCGCAGCCGGCTCCGCCCGGCCCGGCGCCGCGCGCCGGTCAGGATGCGCAGCCCGTCAGGGCCCGCCGGGTCCGGCAGCGCCGCGTCCCGCGCCGGGTCGGAACCCCGCAACACCGCTTCCAGTTCCTCATCGCCGCGCATTCGAGAGCTCCCCTTCGTCGGTGTCGTGTGCCTGTTCCGAGCCGGTCAGGTGGGGGCGCAGCCGCTGCCGCGCCCGGTGCAGCCGGGTGGCGACGGCGCCGGTGCCGATGCCGAGGACGGCCGCGATGTCGGCGTGCGACAGGTCGTCCCAGTAGGCGAGCCGCAGCACCTCGCGGTCGGCGTCCGACAGTTCGGCGAGCGCCGCGTCGAGATCCGGCGTGCCGGTGTCGAAGACCGGCGCCACGGGCTCGGCCCGCTCACCGGCCCGGCGCAGCAGCCGGAACCAGCGCCGCCGCGAACGCGCCTGGTTCGCCAGCACCTTGCGGGCCACGCCCAGCAGCCACAGCAGCGCCTCGTGATCGTCGTCCGGCAGCCGCCCGCGCCGCCGCCAGGCGACCGCGTACACCTCGGACACCGCGTCGTGCGCCGTGCTCCGGTCGGTCCGGCGCAGGCAGTACGCC
This sequence comes from Streptomyces mayteni, assembly GCF_054783955.1. Lineage (NCBI taxonomy): Bacteria > Bacillati > Actinomycetota > Actinomycetes > Kitasatosporales > Streptomycetaceae > Streptomyces > Streptomyces mayteni. The sequence goes on from NZ_BAAGPR010000069.1 coordinate 8,644, forward strand.
GTCACCCGGCGGAGCGTCGAACGGAAGAGCCGTTCGAACCGCTCACCGCGGTCGTCGCGGTCCTGTTCCTCTGAGTCCATGCCCGGCAATGTCCGGCACCCCCACCCCCCTTACACCCCCCACGACATCGGGCCGCCGGGATCACCCGACGGCCCGAAGGAGCGGCGTCGCTCACATGTTGATCATGTGTCCTGCCAGGCCGTGGACGGCCTCCTTGACGGCCTCGCCGAGCGTCGGGTGGGCGTGCACGTTGCGGGCCACCTCGTGCACGGTCAGGTCCCACTGCTGGGCCAGCGTCAGCTCGGGCAGCAGCTCGGTGACCTCGGGGCCGATCAGGTGGGCGCCGAGGAGTTCGCCGTGGGTGTCGTCGCTGACCAGCTTGACGAAGCCGGTCGGCTGGCCGAGGCCGTGGGCCTTGCCGTTGGCGGTGAACGGGAACTTGGCGACCTTGACGGCGTAGCCCAACTCCCGTGCCTGCGCCTCGGTGTAGCCGAAGCTGGCGACCTGCGGCTGGCAGTAGGTGGCGCGCGGGATCATCACGTAGTCGAGTTCCATCGTCTCGGCGTCCGCGATGGTCTCGGCCGCGATCACGCCCATCGCCTCGGCCGCGTGCGCCAGCATCAGCTTGGCGGTCACGTCGCCGATGGCGAAGATGTGCGGCACGTTGGTGCGGCAACGTCCGTCCACCGCGATGGCGTTGCGCTCGGTCAGCGCCACGCCGGTGTTCTCCAGGCCGTAGCCGGTGACCCGCGGCGCGAAGCCGATGGCCTGGAGCACCTTGTCGGCCTCCAGGACCCGCTGCTCGCCCTTGGTGTCGGTCACCGTGACCCGCACCGGTGCCGACGGGTTCGTGTCGTCGATGGCGTCGACCCGGGTGGAGGTCAGCACCTCGATGCCCAACTTGCGGTACTGGCGGGCCAGTTCCTTGGAGACGTCGGTGTCCTCCAGCGGCACCATCCGGTCCAGGAACTCGACGATGGTGACCTTGACGCCGTAGTTGTGCAGCACGTACGCGAACTCGACGCCGATCGCGCCCGCGCCCGCGATGATGATCGATCCCGGCAGCTCCTCGGTGAGGATCTGCTCCTCGTAGGTGACCACCCGGTCGCTGAGTTGGGTGCCGGGCAGCAGCCGGGTGGTGGCGCCGGCCGCGATGACGCAGTGGTCGAAGGTGACCGTCTCGGTGGCGCCGCCGGTGAGCGCGACCTGGAGCGTGTGGGGGTCGGTGAAGGTGCCGATGCCGTCGTACTCCGTGATGCCGTTCTTCTTCATCAGGTAGTGCACGCCGGCGACCCGGCCGTCGGCCACCTTGCGGCTGCGCCGGAACGCCTCGCCGTAGTCGAAGCTGACGGTGCCCTCGACCCGGATGCCGAAGGTGCTCGCCTCGTGGGTGAAGGTGTGGGCCAGCTCGGCGTTGCGGAGCAGAGCCTTGGACGGGATGCACCCGACGTTCAGGCACACCCCGCCCCAGTACTTCGCTTCGATGACCGCGGTCCGCAGCCCCAGCTGGCTGGCGCGGACCGCCGCGGTGTAGCCGCCGGGGCCGGCGCCCAGGACGACGACGTCGTAGTGCGTGCTCATGAAACCTTCACGCCCTCTTTCACGCTCTCAACGGTTCGGGTGGTCGGGATTGCGTTTCTGCCGCTCCCATGACACCACGCCGTCCGCCGGCTCCCCGCCCCGCCCGGCGTCGGACTCGGCGCGCGACCCGCCACGTCGGCCGACGCCGTGGCCGGCGCCCGGCCACCTGGCGACGATCCTGCTCCGCACCCAGGCCAGACCGAGGAAGAGCGGATAGACGACGGCCATCAACGACAGCGTGCCGGTCGTCGCGTCCTTCACGAACTCGAAGTTGTGCCGGGCCAGGCCGCCGAAGTACCCCACGGTCACCACCATCGTCAACAGCCAGCCGCCCACGAAGGTGCCGGCGAGCTGGCGGGCGAACTCGGGCCAGCCCCAGCGCTCCGGGTGACGGCGATGCGGGTGGCCGTCCGGGTCCTCGCGGTGAATCCGCACGCCCACCCGGAGGTAGATCATCACGAGGACGTAGATGACGCCGATGGAGATGAGTCCGAGCACGTGGTCCATGACGGACGGCGGTCACACGGGCCCGGGGCCGCGGAGCAGGAAGTGCCAGTTCTGCACGAAGGCGTGCCAACCGAACCAGATCCAGGCGGTGAACAGCAGCCAGCGTCCGAACTGGTGGCGCATCGCGGCCCCCATGGCCTGGCTCAGCGTGGGATAGGAGTCGGTGGGTTGCAGCATGCCGATGCCCTCCCACGTGAACATGGCGGCGAACAGGATGACCCACACGAGATACCCGAACTGCGCGTGATGTGGCATTTCTGACATAGGGGCATCGTCCTGCACGATCCCCGCCCCCGGTGGGATTTACGGTCGGCCTGTTCGGGGCCGGAACCGGGGCCGGAACCGGAACCGGAATCGGGCGCGGGGCCGGGGCCGGGGCGCGCGGCCTAGCGCCAGTCCTGCGTCGAACGGGTCGCCGGGCCGCGCGGCACGATGCCCTTGACCACCCGCAGGGAGGGCGAGATCTCCATCCGCTGCACGTCGGGAAGCGCCGCGATCCGGTTGGTCAGGTAGGAGTAGAGCGAGGCCGCGTCGGTGCAGGTGATCGACGCGAAGACGTTGCTGTCGCCGGTGATCGCGGTGCAGAACGCCACCTCGGGGTGGGCGGCGAGCGCCGCGCCCGTCGCGGCGAGGCGGGCCGGCGGCACGGTCAGCCACACGCACACCCTGGCCCCCAGGCCGAACAGCCGCCAGTCGGACTCCACGTCGAAGTAGAGCGTGCCGTTCGCCCGCAGCTCCGCGAGCCGCCGGCGCACGGTGGCCGGCGCCCACCCGGTGGCGGCGGCCAGCTCGGGCACCGGCGCCCGCCCGTCCTTCCGCAGCTCGGCAAGCAGCAGCCGGTCCTGGTCGGTCAGCCCGGCCACCGGCCCGGGCGGCGGCCCGGGCTCCTGCGTCGCCAGCCGCTCGATCTGCGCCGGGGTGAGCGTGCCGATCTTGTTGACCATGTTCTGCGGGCCGCCGAAGTAGGTGTGCAGGTGGCACTGCGCGCTCACCCGGGTGACCTGCCGGCTGTGCGGCAGCCGGTCGAGCAACGAGCCGCCCGAGCCGACCCTGACCGCCAGCACGATCTCCGTGCCGCCGGACACCAGCGCGACCCACATCGTGTCGTCGCGCCGGGCCAACGCCTCCGCCAGGTCGGCGGCGGCGCTCGGCGGGCAGCCGACCCGCACCGTCCAGAAGGTCGCGCCGACCGCCCGCGGCCACGTTATCCCGCACACCTGGAGCGCCCCGGCCGACCGCAGCTTCGCGTAGCGGCGGGCCACCGTCTGGTCGGAGACGCCCAGGGTCTCGGCGATCAGACTGAAGGACGCCCGACCGTTGAAGTGGAGCGCCTGGGTGATGTCGCGGTCCAGCGTGTCGAATTCCACCGTGCCGAGGCTAGCTGATGTCGGAAAGCGCTGTTCTGTTGCCGATAGCTAGGGAATCGGTGTCCGGCTCACCAGCCTGGTGCCGTGTCTTCTGAGAACAAGGGAAAGTGGTGGCCGCTGGTCGCGGTCTGCCTCGGAAACCTCATGCTGCTGATCGACGTCACCATCGTCGTCACGGCGCTGCCGCGGATGGCCGAGGACCTGGACGCCGGCCTCACCGACCTCCAGTGGGTCATGGACGCCTACGCGCTGGCGCTCGCCGCGCTGCTGATGGCGGCCGGCGCGGCCGGCGACATCCTCGGCCGCCGCCGGGTCTACCTGCTCGGCCTGGCCGGTTTCGCCGTCTCCTCGCTGGCCTGCGCGCTGGCGCCCGACGCCGGGACGCTGATCGCCGCGCGCGCCGTGCAGGGCATCGCGGCCGCGGCCATGTTCGCCACCAACGCACCGCTGCTGGCCGCCGCCTACCAGGGCCGGGACCGCGGCCTCGCCTTCGGCGTCTGGGGCGCGGTCAGCGGCGCCGCTTCGGCGCTCGGCGTGCTGCTCGGCGGGGTGCTGACCCAGTACCTCGAGTGGCCGGCGATCTTCCTGGTCAACCTGCCGGTCAGCGCGCTGACCATCGCCATCACCTGGCGGTGGATCGCCGAGTCGCGCGGCGACGGCGGCGCCCGCGTCGACTGGCCCGGCACGGCCGCGTTCACGCTGACCGCCGGCGCGCTGACGTACGGCCTCATCAGGGGCGGCGAGGAGAGCTGGACGGACGGCGTGACGCTGGCCGCCTTCACGGTCGCGGCGCTCGCCCTCGCGGCGTTCGTGACGGTCGAACGGCGCTCCGCGCGCCCGCTGCTCGACCTGCGGCTGATGCGGCAACCGTCGTTCGCCGCCCTGATGGTGGCGGGTATGGTGCTGACGGCGTCGGCCTTCGCGCACTACACGTTCACCATGCTGTGGCTCCAGGACGTGCAGCACCTCAGCCCGGTACGGGCCGGCCTCGCGGTGGTGCCGATGGCGGTCGCGGCGTTCGTGGTGGCGGGCGTCGGCGGCCGGCTGCTCCAACGGGTCCCGCCGTGGGCGGCGGTCAGCGGCGGCCTGCTGCTGGTCGGCGCCGGCGTGCTGGCGCAGACGGCGATCTCGGCCGGCTCGTCGTGGACGGTGCTGGTGCCTGGCCTGGTCCTCACCGGCGTGGGCGTCGGGATCGCCATCCCGGTGCTGGTCTCCGCGGCGCTGGCGGCGGCCCCGCCGGAGCGGGCCGGCATGGCGAGCGGCGCGGTCAACACGTTCCGCCAGCTCGGCTTCGCGCTGGGCGTCGCGGTCCTCGGCACGGTCTTCGCCGACCGCGTGGCCGCCGCCGGCGGCCCGCCGGCGGCGGCCTTCGCGGCCGGCCTCGACCGCGTCTACCTCGTCGCCCGCCTGGCGGCGGTCGGCGCGGCGCTGCTGGTGGCGGCCATCGCGTCGGCCTCACGCCCGGCGGGCCACCGGGCCGCCGCGACGGCGGGCGGCCGGCCGGCCCGGGTGACGGCCGGCTGAGACCGGGGGGATCTTCCCCACCAGGCGCTGCGCGCCGCTTGGCGGCGTGGCCGCCGGTCTCCGCCCGGGGCCGGCCGGCCCCGGCCTGGCGGCTGGGAGGTGCCCCCACAAGCCCCTTCTCGGCGCTTCGTGCCGTGGGGCTGTGATGCGGCCGCGGCTCCGTGGGGAGCGGGTTTCGCCCACCCACCCGCCCTTTCCCGCGCGCTGCTCGCCGGCGCGGAGCGCCGAGCCTTCCGGCGGGCCGCCGGCCCGTTCCCCGCGCGGAGCGCGAGAAGGGCGGGTGGGTGGGGAAGAAGCCCCCGGCACGGGGGCCCGCTCAGCCCCGCCGGCCAGGCCCCGGCAACGGAACCCGCGACCAGTCCATGTCCGACGCCAGGTAGAAGCTCGGATACGACGGCTGGTTGTACGTCGTCTGCTGCCGCGCCACCTCGACCCGGTACTGCGGGTCGTGCATCAGCGTGTACAGCTTGTGCTCCGTCACCTCCGTGCTCAGGTAGAAGCGGATCGCCGAGCTGTCCGTCGTCCGCACCATCAGCTCCTCCCGCCAGTCGCCGAAGACGTCGGCCACCAGCGACGGGTTGCCCTTGGTGTGGTTGTTGGTCAGCGTGCCCTCGGCGGTCAGCAGCGTGCCGCGGCGCCAGTCCGAGATGGTCGGCGTCACATCAAGCGCGCCGCCGACGATCGCCGTGCTGAGGTCGCCGGACCAGCGGATCGACATGTTGGTGCCGGGCGTCTGGGGCCCGAGGTACTCGCCGCGGGCGGTCCACAGCCCGGTCTCGGAGACCGACTGCGGCTGGGACGCCCAGGTCTCGATGCCCGGCTGGTCGGGGTCGACGTCGCCGATCATGCCGCGTCCGGTGTCGACGCCGGTGTAACCGCCGTACAGCACCTCGCCGTCGGCCGCGTCGCGCAGCGCGAAGCCGTAGGGCGCGTAGCGGCCGCCCTCGTGGACGGTGAAGATCTCCAACCCCGGCCGGTCCGGGTCGATGTCGGCGACGTGCATGGCGTCGCCGTGGCCGAGCCGGATGTTCTCGCCCGGCTGTGCCGCCTCCGGTGGTGCCTCGGCGAACGAGCTGTAGAGCAGGCTGCCGTCGTGGTCGATGGTGGCGGAGCCGTAGACGATCTCCTGCTTCCCGTCGCCGTCCACGTCGGCGGAGCTGAGCGAGTGGAAGCCCTGGGTGGTCAGGCTGCCGAACTCCGGGTCGGTGCCGTCGACTCCGTGTGGCGAGTCGTTGAACGGGTTGGACATCGGGGTCCAGCCGCTGTCCACGGTCCAGTCCTCGCGCAGCCGGTGGCCGTCCCAGCGGTAGGCCACCATCGTGGAGCGGGTGTAGTAGCCGCGGGCGAAGACGGCCGAGGGGCGGCGGCCGTCGAGGTAGGCGACGGTGGCGAGGAAGCGGTCCACGCGGTTGCCTGGTTCGATCCTGGCCATCGCGTAGTCGCCCCACATCAGCCCGTCGTCGTGCCGGCCCGGCGTGTAGCGGATGGTCTCCAACTCCCGCCCGGCGCCCGGGTCGAGGACCGTCAGGTACTCGGGCCCGTCGACGATGAAGCCCTCGAAGGCGCGCAGGTTGTTGCGGGTGCTGCGGCTCGGCGCGTAGACGTCGACGAAGTGGTCGGCCAGCGCCTCGGCGTCCTCGCGGGAGAGGGGGTAGGCGTAGCGCGGCTCGATGCCGAACGCCTCCTCCAGGGTGGCCGGCCAGTTCCCGGCGACCACCTCGGGGTGTTCGGTCCAGCCCTGGAACATCTCGACGAGGTGGTCGAAGTAGCCGTCGGCGCTGAGCCGGTAGTCGTCGCGGTGCGAGTAGCCGGCGCGGACGTCGGCGCGCGGCATGGTGACGTACTCGGTGCGGGCGACGCGTCCGTCGGGCCGGTAGCGGGTGATGGTGGTGCCGGGCGCGGTCTTGAGCATCATCTCGGCGCGGCCGTCGCCGTCGAAGTCGTAGACCAGGAACTGGGTGTAGTGCGCGCCGGCGCGGATGTTGACGCCGAGGTCGACGCGGCTGAGCAGGGTGCCGTCGAGTTCGTAGGTGTCGACGTAGACGTTGCCCGTGTAGCCGACCTGGGAGACGTCCTTGGCGTTGGACGGGTCCCACTTGACGACGTACTCGTACTGGCCGTCGCCGTCCACGTCGCCGACGCTCATGTCGTTGGCGGAGTAGGTGTACTGCTCGCCGGCCGGGGTGACGCCGCCGGCCGGCCTGCGCAGCGGCAGGTCGTAGTAGCCGTCGGCCCAGGGCGAGACGGCGTCGCTGCGGCGGCCCTCGCGGCCGCGGTCGATGGGCGCGACCCGGTACTCGGCGTCCGAGGCGGCGCCCTCGTCGAGGTAGTTGGTGGAGTCGGTGACGGTGGCGATGCGCCGGCCGTCCCGGTAGATGGCGAAGTCGGTGCCGGAGAGGCCGGTTTCGGTGTGTCCTGTGGCCTCGGTGCCGAGCAGTCGCCAGCTGAGGAAGACGCCCTCGTCGGTGGCGACGGCGACGAGACCGCGGTCCAGGTCCTCGAGTTGGACGGCGGCCGGCCGACCGCCCGTCGAGTGGTCGGGCGCCGCCTGGGCGACCGGGCCCGCGGTGAGCAGCAGCAGCCCGGCGAGCGGGATCGCCAGGGGGCCGAATGCCGGGCGGCGCCGGGTTCTTGGGCCGGCAGGTGGTCTCATCAGAGGTCGCCTTCCTCCGTCTGTCGGGGTGGTACCGGTCGATTGATTCGTTTCAATCGACGCGGCCGTGACAGTAGGGGGCGGTGGAACGTGGGTCAATAGTTCGCGCAGCAACCGCTTTCGGCCGTGCGGCCCTTCGGGTGGCCCTTCGTGCGGCCGTGTGGCCCTTCTGGCCGGCTCCGCCTCAGCCGCGGTCGAACGCGACCCAGGGGCTCACGGCGAGACGGCCCGTGGTGCCGAGGTCGATCCCGCCGTCCGGTGTGATCCGCTGCGTCTCCTCGCCCGGAGCCGGCACGACGTCGACGAACCGGGCGTCGAGCGACGAGCCGCCGATGTCCGCGGTGTTCCGCCAGGTGATCGCGGCCCAGGCCGACTCGCCAGGCTCCAACGTGACCGGTCGCGGCGGCTCGTCGAAGCCGTTGAGCGAGGCGGTGATGTCCGTGGTGTCGTGCTGGATCTCGATCGGCAGCGGCTCGACCCCGTCGTCGTCGACGAGGGTGAGCTCCGGGTAGCCCTCGACCGTGTAGGGCTCGGTGCCGCAGTTGTCCAGCACGATGGTGCCGGCCCGCAGGCCCATGGCGGCGTCGATCAGGCCGGGGGTGACCCGCGCCCCGGACTCGGGGCACTCGGTGGACGGCGGCGTGACGGTCGGCGCCGTCGGCGAGGGCGACACCACCGCGGGCGCCGCGCCGGCCCCGCCGGTGCCGTCGTCACGCGCCGCCGTCGCCGTGCCGCAGCCGGCGGTCAACGCCCCGACGGCGGCGAGTGCCAGGACCGGTCGTCTCGTCTTCGTCCACCTCATTCCGGGATCCTCGCACGCCTCCGGCGCCCGCCGTTCACGCGGTGGAAGGGAAAGGTGGTGCGAGCACCCCCGCGAGTGGCGTAGAGTTAAGCCTGTCGACGCGGGGTGGAGCAGCTCGGTAGCTCGCTGGGCTCATAACCCAGAGGTCGCAGGTTCAAATCCTGTCCCCGCTACGAGAAAGACGAGGGCCTGATCGCCGGTTACGGCGGTCAGGCCCTCGTCCTTTCTCCCACCCTGCTCAGCGTTCGCCGTCCGGCGTCCAGGCCGCGACCAGGTCGAGCAGGCCGGGGAGGCGGGCGTTCAGGTCCGCGACGCGCACGTGGCTGCGGCGTTCGAGCCCGTACTGGCGCTGGCGGATCACACCGGCCTCGCGCAGCGCCCTGAAGTGGTGGGTGAGGGACGACTTCGGCCGGTCGAGGTCGAACCAGCCGCACGGGTGGTCGAACCGCTCCGACTCCAGCAGGAGTTTGCGGACGATGCGGAGCCGCAGCGGATCGCTCAGCGCGGCCAGCACCGCCTCCAGGCGCAGCTCCTCCACCGCCGGCTCGGGCAGCGGCTCGGGCAGCCCGGCGGGCTCCGGCTCCACCGTGATCGTCGTCATGGGCGGCCTCCTCGCGGCTCCTCGCATCCGAATCTCTTGTACGAGTTCAATCGTACTGCATGCTATGTTCGAGAAAACTCGTACTAAGTCGGCCGGAGGGATCCGTCATGTCGGAGAGCGGTGTCGCACCTGGACAGCAGCCGTCGCCCGAGGCTGCCCCCGTGCCGGTCCTGTGGCTCTGGCTGGCCGCCTGGCCGGTGACCGCCGTCTTCGTCCTGTCCAACGCGGCCACCCCGCTCTACGTGCTGTGGCAGCGGGACATCGGGTTCTCCGGGGGCACCCTGACCGTGGTCTTCGCCTGCTACATCGTCGGCCTGCTCGGCTCCCTGCTGGTCTGCGGCGTGGTGTCCGACCGGCTGGGCCGCAAGCCCGTCCTGCTGCCCGCCCTCGGGCTCGCCCTGGTCGCCTGCGCCGTCTTCGCGACCGCCTCCACGGTGGTGGCGCTCGTCGTGGCCCGGCTGTTCACCGGCATCGCGGTGGGGGCCGTCGTCTCCGCCGGCATGGCCGCCGTGACGGACGTGGCCGGCCCGCACCGCAAGCGGCTCGCCGCCCTGCTCGCCTCCTGCGCCATGGTCTTCGGCGCCGGCCTCGGGCCGCTGCTGGCGGGCGTCCTGTCCGAGACGCTGCCCGCGCCCACCGTCACCGTCTTCCTCGTCGAGGCGGCGCTGCTCGCCACCGCGGTCCTCGTGGTGCTGCGCCTGCCGCTCACCAGGACGGCGGGGTCGGCGGGGCCGGCCGGCGGCGCCTGGCTCCGCGTGCCCGGGGTGCCGCGCGGCAGCCGGCCCCAACTCGTCCTCGGCGTCGCGGTGTTCGCGCCCGGCATCACGGCGACGTCCTTCGTGCTCTCGCTCGGGCCCTCGCTGCTCTCCGGGCTGCTCGGCACCACCAGCCGGATCGTCGCCGGGGCCATGGCGTTCGCGATGTTCCTGGCCGCCACCGGCGTGCAGTTCGCCGTCCGGCGGCTGCCCCGGCGCACGATCCTGACCGCCGGCGCGGTCAGCACCGCCCTCGGCATGGCCGCGCTCGTCGTCGCGGTGCGCGCCTCGGCCGTCCCGGTGCTCGTCGCCTCGGCCCTGTTGGCCGGCGCCGGCCAGGGGATGGGGCAGCTCGGCGGGCTCTCGCTGCTCAACTCCACCGTCCCGCCGCGGCGGCTGGCCGAGGCCAACGCGGCGCTCAACGTGGCCGGTTACCTCCCGGCCGGCCTGCTGCCGGTCTCGGCCGGCTACCTCGGCGACGCCGTCGGACTGACCGCAGGCGCCACGGTCTTCGGCGTCGCGCTGCTGGTTCTCGCGGTCGTCGGCGGCCTGGTGGTCGTCGCCGACGGCCGCCGGGCCGCCCCTCACGCGTCGAGTGCCGTGCCGTAGAGCCGGTCAACCCTGATCCGGATCACCACCCGCCGCTCGGCCACCAGCTCCCGCAGGAACCCTTCCTCGTCCGCGAAGCGCAGGTCCTCGGGGACCACGGTCAGCAGCTCGCGCCCCACCGCGTCGCCGGGCTCCGTGGTCGGCTCCGACACCTCGGCGGTGCCCTCGGCGACGGCGAACGACAGCTGGTCCGGTGTGCTCACGTGCAGCGCGGCGTGCGGATCGCGGCGGTACTGGCGGGGCTTGCCGCGGTCGGCGGTGCTGGAGACGCGCACCATGCGCTCCTTCTCGTCCCAGTGGTAGAGCACCGTGGTCAGGTGCGGGTGGCCGCTGGCTCGCACGCTCGCCAGCACGCCGAATCCGCGCTCGCCGAGCAGTTGGGACGCCTCGTCCTCGCTGAGGACTCGGGGTGCCGGCTTGTGCTCACTCATCTCGTCGCTTCCCTCGCTCGTGTTTCTCGTCGTTCACGCGTTCCCGACTGGTCAGAAGCCGGCCGGCGCCCGCTCGGCCAGGTCCCGTTCCCGCACCGGTGCCCGATCCGTCCGCGGCCGGCCGAGTGCCGTCAGCGCCAGTACGATCGCCGCCGCAAGCAGCGCCGCGCCGATCCCGAAGGACAGCCGGTAGCCGCCGGCCAGCGCCGCCGCCCGGCTCGCGCCCTCGCCGAGCAGCCCCTCGGTGCGGGTGGCGGCGGCCGTCGAGAGCACGGCGATGCCGAGCGCCATGCCGACCTGCTGGGTGGTGTTGAAGAGACCGGAGGCGAGCCCGGCGTCCGCCGGCCTGGCCGCCGACATCCCGAAGCTGGTCAACGCGGGCTGCGCCAGGCCGAATCCGGCGCCGAGCAGCAGCACGGGCAGCAGGTCGCTGACGTAGTCGGCGTCCTGCGGCAGCCGGGTCAGCAGCACCAGGAACGTCGCGAGCATCGCCAACCCGGCCACCAGCGTGGCGCGTTCGCCGAACCGCGCGTTGAGGCGCGCCGCGAACCCGAGGGAGACGACGCCGATGACGACGGCCACCGGCAGCATCGCCAGGCCGGTGTCCCCGGCGCCGTAGCCGAGCACGTTCTGCAGGTGGAGCGCGAACATCACCTGGAACGAGAACATCGCGCCGACCAGCAGCACCTGGATCAGGTTGGCCGCCCAGACCTGGCGCGGGCGCAGCACGCGCAGCGGCATCAGCGGCGTCCGCGCCGTCGCCTGCCGCAGCACGAACCCGGCGAGCAGCAGCAGGCCGACCAGCCCGGCGCCCAGCGTGTGCGGTGAAGTCCCGCCGTACCGCTCGACGTTGACCACCGCGTAGCTGCCGAGCAGCAGGCCGCCGGTGACCAGCGCGGCGCTCGGCACGTCGGCGTCCGCGGCGCGGCCGGCGCCGACGTCGTCCGGCAGGTAGCGGCGGGTCAGCACCAGCACGGTGAGGCCGATCGGCAGGTTGATGAAGAAGATCCAGTGCCAGCTCAGCGCGTCCGTGAGCACGCCGCCGAGCACCTGCCCGAGGGCGGCGCCGGTCGCGCCGGTGAAGCTGAACGCGGCGATGGCGCGGCCGCGTTCGCCGGGTTCGGTGAAGAGCGTGACCAGGATCCCGAGCGCGACGGCGGAGGCCATGGCGCTGCCGACGCCCTGGAGGAACCGCGCGGCGATCAGCCAGCCGGGCGAGGTCGCGACGCCGGCCAGCAGCGAGGACGCGGTGAACACCGCGGTGCCGGCGGCGAACATCCGCCGCCGTCCGACCAGGTCGCCGAGCCGGCCGGCGAGCAGCAGCAGCGCGCCGAAGGCGATCAGGTAGGCGTTGACGACCCAGCTCAGGCCGGTGGCCGAGAACCCGAGGTCGTCCTGGATGGCGGGCATGGCGACGGTCACGATGCTGCCGTCGAGGACGATCACCAACATGCTCGACGCGATCACCCCGAGCGCGACCCAGCGTGACCGCGTGGCGGGCGCGGCGGGCGTGGCGGGCGCGGTTGGGGGCGGAGGTGTGGATGCCATGAGACCTCTCCTGTCGTCGTTCAGGCAACAAGAGGGACCGTAGCAGATAGATTTGTTGCGGACTATCTCTGTCGGTCTTTTCCTGTGCGGGTCACCCTCGCTGTCGCGGGCGCCGCGCCGGCCTCGGGCTCTCGACCGGCTCCGCCAGTGCCCCGCCGACCAGCCGGTTCATCGCCGAGAGCAGCGCCGCGCGCTCCGCCTCGGGCAGCGCCCCCAGCGTCTCCCGGTGCACCCCGTCGACGATCTCCTGGCTCCGCCGCGCCACCCGCGCGCCCTCCTCCGTCACCGCGATCACCCGCGCCCGCCGATCCGCGCTCGACGCCCGCCGCTCCGCGAGCCCGGCCTGCTCCAGCGCGTCCACGGTGACCACCATCGTGGTCTTGTCCATGTCCCCGATCTCGGCCAACTGCGCCTGCGTGCGCTCCTCTTCGAGCGCGTGCGTCAGCACGCAGTGCATCCGCGCCGTCAGCCCCACCTCGGCCAGCGCGGCCGCCATCCGGGTGCGCAGCACATGGCTGGTGTGGTCGAGCAGGAACGACAGGTCGGGCTCGGTGCGGCTCTGCGGCGTCATGGCGGTCATGCCACCCAGCGTAACGCGACCGATCCGTGGCGGATCATCCGCAAACGATGCATACCGCTGGCCTCCGCCGAGCCCCCGGCCGCCGGCCGCCTGATCCGCCAGCCGCCTGGTCTGCCGCGCTCGGACGCGACTGGGGGCCACCGGCCCGGCACGTGTCCTGTTCGCGGATGGCGCTCCGTCCTATGATCGTCACTCCGCGTACGAGGGGGTTCATGGGGATGGCCGCGGGGGATTCGGCGTCACGCAGGGCACAGGAGGCGCGCCGTCAGGAGCGGCTGCTGCGCGAACAGTGGCAGGCGGCCCGTCGTCGGGCCGCGCGGTGGGAGGCGGCGAGCGAGGGGGAACGGCTGGTCGCCGCCCAGCTGTTGATGCTGGGTGGGCGAGGCTGGCGGCTGCTGATGGACCGCATGTGGCCCGGCACGCGCGCCGCCAACGTGGACATGCTGCTGATCGGTCCCGGCGGCGCCTACGTCATCGACGTCAAGAACTGGGCCCGGGCGCCCGAGGGCCCTGACGACCCCCGGCTGGCCCGCGAGACGGCCAAGCTGCTCGCGGTCACCAGGGCCACCGAGCAGGCGGTGACCGCGCTGGGGATGTCGCCGGTGGCCGTCCACCCCGTGATGGTCTTCGCCGGCCACCGGGTCACGGCCACGGCCGGGCGGGTGCGGCTGTTCGGGGAGTCCGAGGTCGGCCGGGCGCTCGCCGCCGAACGTCACCGGCTGTCCGCCGCCATGGTCCGCGCGGTCGCCGACCACCTGGCCGACGTCTTCCCCGAGTACGGACAACCCGCCACCGAGCCCGCTCGCGCCGACCGCCCCAGCGCGTCCTCATCCCCGGCCGCGGTGGCCGATGGGATGTTCGAGCCGGAGACCCTGCACGAGGCCACGCTGGAAGCCGCGCGGCAGGGGCCGATCGAGCAGTGGATGACCTTCCTCCACCCGGAGCAGGTCGCCCTCGTCCGCCGTGACTGGGCGGGCCCCGCCCGGATCAGCGGGCCAGCCGGCACCGGCAAGACCGTCGTCGGCCTGCACCGCGTGGCGCATCTCGCGCGCCGCGTGCCGGGGCGGATCCTGTACGTCACCTTCGCCAACAACCTGCCCCGGGTGCAGGCCACCTTCCTGCGGACCATGTCCCCGGCCATCGCGGACCGGGTCGACTTCCACAGCCTGCACGGCTGGGCCCAGACCTACCTCCGCGACCGCGGCGTCACCACCCGGCTGTCCCGCGAGAAGGCGGAGACCGCCTTCAGCCTCGCCTGGACCAGGACCGGCCGCCCCGGCCCGCTCGGCGACCTGGGGCCCGGCTCCCACTACTGGCGCGAGGAGATCGACTGCGTCATCAAGGGCCGTGGCATCACCACCCTCGCCCAGTACCTCGCGGTCGCCCGCCGTGGCCGCGCCCGGCTCGCCCGCGCCCAGCGCGAGGCCGTCTGGGAGCTCTTCCAGGAGTACGAGCGGCTGCGCGCCGAGCGCGGCGTCCACGACTTCAACGACATCCTCAGCATCGCCCTCCACCAGGCCACCACGAGCCGGGACCCGTCGCCCTACGACGCGGTGATCGCCGACGAGGTGCAGGACCTGACGCTCGTCGGCGTGCGGCTCCTGCACGCCCTGGTGGGCGACCGACGCAACGGGCTGCTGCTCGTCGGGGACGGCCAACAGGCCGTCTATCCCGGCGGGTTCCGCCTCTCGGACGCCGGCATCGACATCCGAGGCGACCGTGGGCAGGTGCTGCGCACCAACTACCGCAACACCCGCGAGATCATCGAGGCCGGACTGGCACTCGTCGCCGACCACCCCTTCGACGACATCGACGGCGTCCCCTCCTCCGGGCGCCGCGACATCGAACTCGTTCACCACGGCGGCGAGGTCGTCCGCGTCGCCCACCCCACCCGTGAGGAACACGACCGCGCGCTGATCGACGCCCTGACCGCCCGCGCCGCCGCGGCCGGCTGGGGCGACACGGCCGTGCTCTGCCCCTTCCGCCGGGCCATCGGCCACTACCAGCGGCTGCTCACTCGGCAGGGCATTCCGGTCTGCCCACTCGACCAGTACGACGGCAACCCGGTGAACGCCGTCAAGCTGGGCAGCTACCGCAAGGCCAAGGGGCTGGAGTTCAAGCACGTCTTCCTGCCGGAGCACGACGCCACCCTCGACCCGCCCGATGCCACCGAGGAACTCGCCAGAGAACGAGGCGAGTTGGCGCTGCGACAGCTGTACGTCGCGATCACCCGCGCCCGCGACACGCTGTGGCTCGGCCGCGTCGCGCCCGCCGCCGAAGACCACGCATAGACCCCGACCCTGCCCGCCGTCGGCCGGCGGTGAACCGCCGGGCAGGAACGCGGTGACCCGAGATGTCGTGGGGAGGGACCCCGCAGCGCGAAGTCGCGCGGCGGGGCCCGCCCTTCCCCCCAGCGAACCGCCCTGAACGTCCCCCGTGAATCCAGGGCGGTGTCCCCTGACACGCTTTCCCCAACAAGTCCGGGAAACCAGGGCGTCTGGTCGTTGGACATGTGCGACGCTACTCACTGAGTCACCGAACGGCTACCCGCTGAGCGCGGTGCTCGGCCGGAAAACGCGGACATGTGGGGAGACATCGCCGATGGCACAGCTCAGCACCGGTCTCGGTGATCTGAGCAGGCTGCGGACCCTCGTGGACAGCAGCGATCTCGAGGAGATCCGGCACATCATCAGCCACGCGTACAGCCCCTACCACCTCGACTGCCTCGGCGACCCACGGGAGTTCGCCGCCTGGTACGCCGAGGACGGCTTCCCCGGGATCACCATCTCCGGCCTGCGCTACGGATCGGCACATCTCGACGCGGAGACCCTGATCAAGCCGCAGGCGCTCGAGACCTACCTGCTGGTCTGTCAGGTCACCCACGGCCGGGTCAGGGTGAGCCGCCCAGGGCGGGAGGAGTACGTCGTCGGGCCCGGCCAGACCTATGTGCTCGACCCCTACCGGCCGTTCCAGGTGCACTGGTCGCCCGGCGCCCAGATGACGACCCTCAGGCTCGACCGCGATGTCGTGGAGCGGGCCGCCGCCGACGCGCTCGGCGTCGACGTGGCCGTGCGCGCCAAGTTCGCGCTCGGCAGTGCCATCTCGCCCGACGCCGCCCGCACCTGGGCCGGCATCTCGGGCGCCGTGCACCGCGAGGTGCTCGGCGAGGGCATCGCCCGCACCAACCCGCTCGTCGCGACGCATCTCACGCAGACCTCCGCCGCGTTGCTCGTCCAGACGCAGCGGCTGATCACCCCTGGCATGGACCCCCGCCGCACCGGCATCGTCGCCCACAGCGCGGTGCGTCGCGCGATGGCCCTGGTGGAGGAGCGGCCCGACGAGCCGCACACCCTCGCCGACCTGGCGTCGGCGGCCCGCGTCAGCCCCCGCGCCCTCCAGGAGGCGTTCCGCCAGCACCTGGACACCACCCCGCTCGGCTACCTCCGCGAGGTCCGCCTCCGCCGCGCCCACCAGGACCTGCTGTCGGCCGGCGAGGACGGCTCGGCCACCGTCACCGACGTCGCCTACCGCTGGGGCTTCTCCAACCTGGGCAGGTTCGCCGCCTACTACCGCGACCGCTACGGCCACCCACCCTCGAAGACCCTCAGCGGCTGAGCCCGCCTCCGCCACCCGACCGCGACCTTCACGGTGTCATCACGTTCGACCGAACGGTGCCGAAGTGGCTGGCGCGTCACTACAGTTCTCCGTGTGCGGCACGTCACAGTGTGTCGCTCATCGAGAGCTGGGCGGGGATCCGTGGGTGCCCGGTGTGAAATTCTGTGGGGGCTTTGTGCGCGACATGGTCAAGGGTTCGAACGTGACTCTGGCAGCCGAGAGCGAGAACGTCGGCTCGGTGATCGTCAGTCTCGGCTGGGTGAGCCCCGCGGGCGACGGCGACGCGGACGTCTCCGTCCTCTTACTCGACGCGAACGGCAAGGTGCGCGGCGACGCCGACTTCTACTTCTACAACAACCCGATGGCGGCGGACGGCAGCGTGCAACTGCTGGGCAAGACCCCGACCGCGGCGGGGAACGAGGACCGGATCGGCTTCGACCTGACCGCCGTCCCGGCCGATGTCCAGCGCGTCGTCGTGGCCGCGAGCCGTTACCACGGCGCCCGCTTCGGTGAACTGGAGGACCTACGGCTGTCGTTGGCCGACGCCACCGGCGAGACTCTTCTCCGCTTCGCCATCGACGATGTCGACTCGGTGAGCGCGGTCATCTTCGGCGAGCTGTACCGGCGCGGCGAGGAGTGGAAGTTCCGCGCCGTCGGGCAGGGCTACGACACCGGCCTCGCGGGGCTCGCCTCGGACTTCGGCGTGGACATCGAGGACGACGCCGACGCCGACGCCGACACCGACGCCGACACCGACACCGACGCCGACGTCGTCGGCGACGCGGAAGTCGTCGTCGAGCCGGTGGCGACCCAGGACGCCGCTGCCCCGGCACCGCCGACCGCCGCCGCGGCGGTCGAGCCGTCCTCGCGCCAGGCACCGGCCGCCGTCCCCGCGTCCGGCTCGGCCGACGACGAGTCCGAGCCGAAGCGGCCGGCGCCCCGGCCCCGCACCGCGCGGAAGAAGGTCACGCTGCCCCGGCAGACCAGGAAGTCACTCGCGGAGAACGAGTCCTGGCGGGAGGCGAGGCTGTTCCCGGTCTCGGCGCTCAGGAGCGACCGGGACCGGGAGACGCGCGCCACGTCCGTACTGCTTTCGGCGATGGCGCAGGTTCCCGAGTTCGGCCGACGACTCACCGCCGCCTTCGGCGCGCCGGCCGGTCGGATGGCGGCGTTTACCGAGGTCACGCTGCCCCACGGCGACTCGCCGCGCCGCCCGGACGGCGTGATCCGCGTCGAGCGGGCCGGCAAGCTCTGGACGGCGCTGGTGGAGACGAAGACCAACGGCAACCCCCTCCGGGCCGACCAGGTGCAGGCGTACGTCGACATCGCCGCGCGGCGCGGCTACGAGGCCGTGATCACCCTCTCGAACGACGTCGCGCTGGAGGGCAGCCCACTCGTCGACGTCAGGATCGACGGGCGCCGGAAGCACAAGGTGGCGCTCCGGCACCTCTCGTGGGCGGAAGTCGCCCACCAGGCACAGATGTTGATCCGTCACGAGGGCCTCGGCAACCCGGCCCACGCCTGGCTGTTGTCGGAGCTGCTGCACTACCTGCGGCATGAGAACTCCGGCTGTCACGGCTTCCAGAACATGGGGCCCGCCTGGGTGCCCGTCCGCAACGGGATCGACGACGAGACCCTCTGCCAGGGGGATTCGCGTGCGCTCGAGGTGGTGGAGAGCTGGGAGCGGCTCATCCGCCAGGTCTGCCTCAGCCTCGGCGGTGAACTCGGCCGCAAGGTGCTGCCGGTGCAGCGCGCGAAGCGGGGAAGCGACCCGGAGGCGCGCCGCGATCGACTCGCCGACCAACTCTGCCTCGACGGGCGGCTCCAGGCCGAACTGCGCATCGAGGGCACGCCCGGTGTCCTCGCGATCAGCGCGGATCTGCGCACCGGCAGGCTCCGCACGTCGATCGAGATCCCGGCGCAGGAGCAGGGCTACCCGCTCTCGGGGGTGAAGCGGCTCGTCAGGCGCCTGGCCGAGGCGCCGGCCGACCTCCACATCGAAACTCTCGTCGAGGGCGAGGTGGGAGGCCCCAGGGGCACCCTCGAACGGCTCCGCCCGGAGCCGGCCGACCTGCTGCCGAAGAACAACGGCAGCCCGATCGTCGGCTTCCGCCTCTCCCTTTTCAAGGGCATGGGAAGTGGCCGTGGCAACGCCGAGACCGGCTTCATCCGTAGTGTGGACGACGCCGTGCACCGCTTCCACGACACCGTGGTCGTCCACCTCGACGGGCCGAACCCCCGCCGCGTGGCGGCCAAGGCCGGCTGAGCCACGAGCCCTTACCCGAGCCCTTACCCGAGGGCTGCCCCGGGCGCGCGGGTTCTCTACGCCTGGGATGCGTTCCGCTCGGGTCCGCGTCCCGGTCGCCGCGCGGGTTCGCGGTCCTCGCGCGCCGGTGGCCTCGCGCCACGGGCGACTCCGCACGCGAACCATGCTCACGGCCGCGGCCGGCCCCGTCACCGGCTGGTCGACAGCCGGTTGGCCATGGTGTGTTCGAGGAGGGTGACGAGGGCGAGCTTGCTGGACTCGCGGGAGCGGGCGTCGCACATCACCACCGGCACCCGCGGGTCGAGGTCGAGCGCGTGCCGTACCTCGTCGGCGTCGTAGTCGCACGTGCCGTGGAAGCGGTTGACGGCGACGACGAACGACGTGCCCCGGTGCTCGAAGTAGTCGACGGCCGGGAAGCAGTCCTCGAGCCGCCGGGTGTCGGCCAGCACGATGGCGCCGAGCGCGCCGAGCGCCAACTCGTCCCACATGAACCAGAAGCGGTCCTGCCCAGGCGTGCCGAAGAGGTAGAGCACCAGGTCCCCGCTGATCGTGATCCGGCCGAAGTCCATGGCCACGGTCGTCGTGGTCTTGCCCTCCACGCCGCTGAGGTCGTCCACGCCCTCGCTCGTCCGCGTGATCACCTCCTCGGTGCGCAGCGGGGAGATCTCGCTGACGGAACCGACCATGGTGGTCTTCCCGGCGCCGAAGCCGCCAGCGATCAGGATCTTGACCGCCGTCGGGAGGCCGCCGGAGGCGGGATGCCGCTCAAAGCCTGCGAATGCCATCGAGTACCGCCTGAAGGAGCTGGATGTCCGGGGCCTCCGCCAGCGCGATCGGCGCGCGGGTCTGGATGGCCCCCGTGTCGAGTAGGTCGCCGAGCAGGACCTTGGTCACTGTCACGGTCATGTCCAGCCGAGCGGAGATCTCGGCGACGGAGAGCGGGTTGTTCGCGCACATGCGCAGGATCACGATGTGCTCCGGCTCGAGACCGGGGCGTGCCGTGTCGGGATCCGGGGCGACGATCAGGGTGATGAGGTTGAACTCGTCCCGGCTCGGCCGGGTCCGGCCGCCGGTTCTGGCGAACGAGCGCACGATGGGGCCCGCCTCCACGTCCCACCATGACTCATCGGGTCCGGACATGGCGCCGGACCTCAGGAGAACGGCGGCGAGACCGCTGCCGCGTGCCGTGGCGCCGCGGCGAGGTAGTCACCGACCCGCTTGACGATCAGGTTCATCTCGTAGGCGACGAGGCCGACGTCGATGTCCGCCTCGCCCAGGATCGCGAGGCAGGCGCCCTGGCCCGCGCCCGTCACGAAGAGGAAGAGGCTCTCCAGCTCGACGATCGTCTGCCGTACGGGACCGCCGCCGAAGCGCAGCCCGAAGCCCTTGGCCAGGCTCTGGAAGCCGGAGGCGACGGCCGAGATGTGCTCGGCCTCCTCCCGGCCGAGTGCCTGCGAGTGGGCGATCACCAGTCCGTCGGCCGAGAGGACGAGGGCGTGTCTCGTCCTGGGCACCCGCCGCACGAGGTCGTCGAGCATCCAGTTGAGGTCGGTGACCTGTTTCGGCATCTGCGTCATCGCGGGTCCCACTGCCCTTCTGGGGCCGGCACGTGCCCGGCCACGTCGTCTTGTCCGCCGAGTTGCCGGCCGTGCTGTTCGCCGAACTGTTCCCGATCCGCCTCCGCACGCCCGCGGTACGACTGGCGCTGGTAGCGCGACATCAGGCGGCGTGCCTCCTCGGCCGACCGTTCCTCGGGCGCCGCCTCGGGCGCCGGGGTCGAGGTGGTGAGCAGCTGCGGCTGCATGCTCGCCTGGCGGACCCGGCGCGGCAGCTGCTTCGGTGCGCGCCGTGGCCGCTCCGCTCGCGCCGTCTCCTGGGGATCGGCGCGGATCGGTTCCACGTTGTCCGGCATCCGCGGCTCCTCCCAGCGGGACGGCGTCTCCGCCGGCCACGCCGTTCCGGCCATCCCCGCCGCCGTTCCGGCGGCCCCCATCGTTCCGGCGGCCCCCGTCGTCCCCGCCATTCCCGCCGTCTGCACTGCCGGTACCGGCTGAACCGGCTGAACCGTCTGCGCCTGGCCCGTCGGCCACCCAGGACCCGCGGGCTCGACCGCACGCACCGGCTCCGCCATCTCCGGACGCGGCGGCGTCGAACCCTGTCCGATCAGCTCCGTCGGGGCCAGCACGACGGCCGAGGTCCCGCCGTAGGGCGAGGGGCGGAGGGTGATCATGATGCGGTGGCGGGCCGCCAGCCGCGCGACCACGAACAGGCCGAGGCGGGTGTCCTCCGTGAAGCCCATGACGTTGAACTCGGGCGCCGCCGCCAGCAGTCGGTTGGCCTGGTCCCGCGCCTCGTCGGTCATGCCGATGCCGCGGTCCTCGATCTCGATGCCGAGCCCCTTCGGCACCACCTCGGCCCGGATCTGCACGCTGGTGTGCGGCGGGGCGAACGTCGTCGCGTTCTCCACCAGTTCGGACAGCAGGTGCATCATGTCGCCGGCCACCGGGCCGGCGAGCGTGACGTCGGGGATCCCGGCCAGCTTGACGCGGGAGTAGTCCTCGGTCTGCGAGGCCGCCGCCCGCAGGATCTCCGTCAGCGGCACCGGCTGACGCCAGCGGCGGGCGGGCATCGCGCCGCCGAGGATGGACAGGTTCTCGGAGTTGCGCCGCATCCGGGTGGCGAGGTGGTCGACCCGGAACAGCTCGGCGAGCAGATCGGGGTCCTCCTCGCTGTCGCGTTCCAGCGTGTCGAGCATCGCGAGCTGCCGGTGCACCAACCCCTGGCTGCGCTGCGCCAGGTTGAGGAACACCCGGCTGATCCCCTCGCGCGTCTCGGCCTGCTCGATCGCCGCGCGGACGGCGATGCGCTGCGCCGTGGCGAACGCGCCGGCGACCTGCCCGATCTCGTCCGATCCCTGCTCGATCTGCGGGACGGCCTCGGCGAGTTCCACCTTGTCGCCGCGCTGCAACCGGCCCATCAGCTCGGGCAGTTGCTCCTCGGCCAGCCGCAGCGTCGCGCCGCGCAGGTCGCGCAGCCGGCGGATCAGCGCCCGGGAGACCAGCACGGAGATCAGCACCGCCAGCGCGATGGCCAGCAGGGCGCCCACGCTGGTGAGGATCACCGAGGTCATCAGCTCGTCGACCCGGTCGTTGGCGAAGCCGACCGCGAAGTCCACCTGGTCCAGGGTGAGTTCCTGAAGGCTCGTCGCCACCCCGAGCATCGAGGTCTGCCAGCTCGCGAAGCCGGTCGGGATCCGGCCGGTCTCCATGGCCGACTGCTCGGCGGCGACCAACGCCGACCAGTCCTGCCCCGCGGTGACCTCCTGGTAGTGGTCCGCCTGCGTCCCCCGTAGCGCAGGCGACACCACCGCCCACTGTTCCTGCTGCGCGCCGACGAGCCTGGCGAACTGCCGCTGCTCGTCGGCGGACATGCCGGCGGGCGACGACAGCCCGGCGGACAGCACCGCGTTCTGCCGGGCGAGGCTCTCGAGCGCGCGGAACAGGGCCGCGGCGGTCGTCCCCTCGTTGAGCGCCTCGGAGTCGTTGGTCAGGCGGGCCTCGGCCTCGAAGTACGTCATGCCGACGCTCAGCGCGCCGGTGTAGAACTCGTACGCGGCGCCGTGGTCGATCTGACGCGCGTCGACCTGCTGCCGGAACTCGGGCAGCATCGCCAGGCCCTCGCCGATCTGCCCGAAGATCCGCTGGAGGTCGGGCGGGTTGTTCTCCACCACCGGCGCCGCGGCCTCGTTCATCGCGGCCAACTTCTGGTCGGTGTCGGCGCGTTGCGCCTCGAGGTCCTCCCGATCGGCGCCCGGCTCGGCCAGGTAGCCCATCGAAAGACGGCGTTCCTCCTGCAGCGCGACCATCGCGGTCACGCCGTTGACCCCCACGGCCTCCACGTCCCGCACGGTCTGTCGCAGGGCGAGCGCCTCGTTGAACCCGGCGATCGTGTAGGTGCCCCACAGCGCGGTGAGGGCCAGGCTCGGGATGAGCACCAGGACGAGGACGCGGGCCCGGATCGACCAGGGGCCCCGACGGCCACGGGGCGGCATCGTGTACGACATCGACGCCCAGGGTGGTGGACCCCGGGACGTCGATGTCGACGATTCGCGAACACGAAATCGTCAATTCCCGCACGGAGGTTTTCCGTCCGCGTGCCCGACGACGCCGGCAGCTCGTCACATGCGCCGTTCACCGATCTGGGACCGCCGGTATTCGCTGGGCGTGACATCGTAGAAATGGCGGAACATACGGGTGAATACGGTCGGATTCTCGATTCCGACGGATCGGGCGATCGCGGCGATGGGACGCTGTCGCCGTTGCGGGCTCGCCAGGTTGCGGCGCGCCTCCGCCATCCGGGTCTCGCGAATGTATCTGGCCGGTGACGTGCCGCTTTCCCGAAAGACGAGTTCGACATAGCGCACGGAAACCCCGAACGCCGCCGCCATCGCCTTCGCGGACAGATCGGGCTCGGCGAGATTGCGCCGTACGAAGTCCCGCATGCGGAGGAGTTGGGCGCGGTGCCCGAGGAGCCCGTTGACCGCCGTCCGGTCGCCGAACTCGTCGGACCGCAGCACGGAGAAGATCAACTCACGCAGGACGTAACCCAGTTCGGGCAGCAGGTCGGGATCGAACCGCTCACCGCCGGCCTGGATCTCCGTGATCGTGGCCCACAGCACGCGCAGCACCGGGTTCTCGGCGGTGATGCGGCGCCCGACGCGCTCCCGTTCGACCGGCATGACCCGTGCCACGTCCGCCCTGGGCAGCGTCAGCACGAGGTGGTGGGCGAACCCGTCGGCCCTGAGCTGGAAGGGGACGGTGCTGTCCAGCAGCACCGCGTCGCCGGACCGCAGCTGCGACCCGGTATTTCCGCTGAACGACGAACTGGCCTCCTTGGCGATGGAGAGCAGATAGAAGTCGTCCTGGTTTCCGAGCAGCATCCTGGGCGCGCGCACCACTCGCACCGGGTCGGAACCGACGTCGGTCAGGGTGAGACATTTCAGGTCGATCTGGCGGAGCCAGCCCGTGTAGTCGGCCTTGCGTCCGGTTCCGCCGACGGGGATCGCGTCGAGTTCGATCAGGGAGTCGTGCAGCATTCCTCGCCAGGCGTCGACGTCGGGTGACGGGCCGCCGACCAGATGGGGATGCGAGTTCATCGCACGGTCCTTCCTTCGTATGGGCAGGACGAGCCAGAAATGTATAGACCGAGTGCGCGGATGGTCGGTTCGGGGCGGGAGAGAAAGCTCACCATGTTCTCCGCCGTACTCCGACGCGGCGACCAGGAGGTAGCACATGCGCAGGGCCGCCGTACTCGGAGGCAGCATCGCCGGGCTGTTGGCCGCCCGAGTGCTCAGTGACCACGCCGACGAGGTGGTGGTGCTCGAACGGGACGACGTCGCCCTCTCCGGCGACCCGGCGGCGGAGCGGGAGCCACGGCCCGGCGTCCCGCAGGGCAGCCAGATGCACGCGCTGCTCGACGCGGGCCGCCGCCGGATGGACGACTGGTTCCCCGGCTTCTCCGCCGAACTCGTCGCCGACGGCGCCGCGCACGCCAACAGCGGCTCGGACGTGCACTGTTACCTCGACGGCAACCTCAAGGTGCTGGTCGAAGGCGTGGAGATGGTCAGCGCCACGCGGCCCTTCCTTGAGGCCCACCTCCGCCGCAGGGTGCTGGCGCTCGGCAACCTGCGGCCGGTCAACGGCCGGGTGCTCGGGCTGGCGTTCACCGGCGACCGGGTGACCGGCGTGCGGTACTCGGGCCAGGCCGGCGACGAGCTCCTCACCGCCGACCTGGTCGTCGACGCCACCGGTCGCGCCAGCCGCGTCGGAACCTGGCTGCGCGAGGAGGGCTGGCCGGAGCCGGCGATGCGGCGCATGCACGTCGACCTCGGCTACGCCACCGCGCTGTTCCGCCGCTCCGGCGGGCCGCACGACGCGACGGTGGCACAGTCCCTGTGGAAGCTGCCGGACGGCCGACTCCGGCTCGGCACCCTCGGCCGGGTCGAGGGCGACCGCTGGATCGCGCTGGTGGCCGGGTACGCGGACGACCGACCGGGGCGGGGCACGGCCGAGTTCCTGCGCCGCTGCGCTGACGACCCGGCGGCGCCGTTCCGCCAACTCGCCCAGGACGGCGAGCCGATCGGCGAACCGGTGACCTACCGGCACCCGGACAACCGGCGCCGCGACTTCCACCTGCTCGACCGCCTCCCCGCCGGACTCGCCGCGGTCGGCGACACGTTGGCCTCGTTCAACCCCATCTACGGCCAGGGCATGTCCTCGGCCACGATGCACGCCGCGTGCCTCGCGACCTACCTCGAATCCGGTCCGTCCCCGCGGGATCCCGCCTGGTCGTACTTCCGAGACACCGCCGCCGTCGTCGACGACGCGTGGCAGACGTCCGCCCTCAACGACCTGCGCCTCCCACACGTCACAGGACCCCGCCCCCGCGGCTTCCGGGTCGCCACCCGACTCAGCGATCTCATCGTCCAGGCGTCGGTCACCGACCCGGTGATACACCGGCGCTTCCTGGAGGTGATGCACATGCTGTCCCCGGCGAAGACCCTGATGCGCCCCGGAACCCTGCTGCGGGCGGCATGGGCGGCCCGCCGACCCGCGGGCTCGGCCTGACGCTCCATCAGTTACCTGTCCGCGACTCCAGGTCGAGACGGGTGTCGTCGCCGTAGACCCCCGTCTCGTCGCCCCGGATGCCGTACCAGAGTTGGAAGCGGGCGACCGCCTCGGTGAGCGTCGCGTCATACTCGCCGCCAACCGAGCCGTTCTCGTACACGTTCGGGATGTCGCGCAGCCGCCGCTGGAGTTCGACCACCTCGGGCCCGGCGTCGCCCTCCCGGAGGGTCCCAGGGCCATCGGGATCGACCGCCCGCTCGGTCGGCACCTCGGCGCTCGGGGGCGCCTCGTCCTTCGTCTCGCCCGTCTCGCCTCCGGAGACGAGCAGCGCACCGCCGAAGCCGACGAGAGCCGCGGCGACCACGGCGACGGCAACGGCCGCCCGCCCGGTGCGACGCCCCCGGTCCGCTCCCGGAAGCTTCGGCAACTCCTCGGTCGCGGGCTCCGGCGCCGGCGGGACGGGCACGGTCTCGTAGTCCTCGTCGGCGTCGCGGTCCGAGTCCATCTCCCGCAACAACTCCGCCAGCCTCTCGGAGCGGCGGCGCATCATGACATGAGTCGGCTCGATCGCGGGCCGCTCCGCCCCCCGCTCCCCCTCGGGCGGCACCGACACACCCACACCCGTCTCCTTCCGCGCACGCTGACACCCGCACTGCTCGAGGAGACACACGGAACGGCCGGCGCCGAAGTTCAACGGATCGCCGTCGGGCGGCTTGTCACGTGCCCGCCGGGGGGCACGGGTGCTCGCGGCCACGGAGCGACGCCACAAGACGAAGGCCCCGGCCGTGGATGGCGGCTGGGGCCTTCGTTCAGCCCGGTGAGAGCTGGCGGAGGATACGAGATGCGAACTCGTGGAGGTGTGAACCCAACACGCTTTCCAACTGTGGTGGTGAGCTCCGGGACCACGGGCAGGGGCGTTCACTTGGGCTCACGGGCGACCAGTTGTGGGCGTGCCCTCCGGTCCCGGCCCGTCTGGACGGCCGTAGTGTGCCCTCAGCCTCAGGGCCTGAGCCGGTTCTGCTGAGGGTCAAAGCAGACCAGACCCATCGAGTCTGCGAGGGTCGCCGCGTAGGCAGAAGCTTCCTCAGCCATGCGCCAGCGCATCGGGAAGTAAATGAGCGGGCCACATGCCTCTCGGATCAGCGGACTCGTCGACCAAGGGGAGGTGTCCTCCTCATCGTCGGTCAGGTCATACCACCGTTCCAGGAGGGCGGCGACGTAAACCGCTACGCGCTCGGTCGGCGGATGCTCCACATCCGAATCGACGTAGCGCTCATACAGGTCCGTGAGCGCTCGCGCGGCCGCCTTATCGTCCGCAGGACGTTCGCCATCCCATACGGCCAAGTCGTAACTCATGCCCGGATGATCTCACTCTGCACTGACGGGTCCTCTTGGGCGCCGAACGGCCTCTTGACTGAGAGAGGTCATCAGCTTGGGAAGCTCGGGTTTCTCGGCGTCGGCTGCTGTGCTGGACTGCAGCGGAGTGCTGCTGGGGTCTTGGAGGCATCCAGTGCCAGTTCCCGCGGTTTCCCGGAGAATCTGGCACGCCGATGGCATGGCCCCTTCGCCTCGAATGTCCCTTGACGGAGTTGGGCTCAGGAGTGTCTGAGCCTCGGCCGACGACAGTCAGCCCCGCTGGCGATGGTGTTGACCGATCAGGTGCGGGTGTGTCTCGACGTCCCTCACCGGCCTCAATCATGCTGCCATGCGGTCGACCAGCGCGAGCCGCGCCGGCGGAGACATGCCGGTGAGTCCCTGAGCGATGACCTCTTCGTCCCGAAGCAACTCAGGCGGCCGCTCGGTTCTGGGCTGGTGTGCCTATCACCTGCTCTGATGGTCCGCGGACGTCCGCGCTCGTCTGCCGCTGTACGTCGGCGTTGTCGCACAGTTGGACACTCACCTGTGCCGTGAGGGCACCTCCATGGAGCGGAGCGAGACAAGTCTTGTTTGCCAGGTTTCCTGAGCCTCTCCTCCAAGCGATCGAGCGGCTTGCAGGGCGAGCTCGGCAACCTTGACGCGAGCATCCGGCACATACTGCACCAACCACTGACCTTCCACATCGGTCCAGATCAGAGCGGGTACGGCTTGCTCAGTCAGAGAGGAACACCAAGTGGCTTCAGCTATGTAAAGAGCATCCTTTTGTGCATCAATAAGTAGATTGCAAACCATTCTATTGTGAGCGTTAATGAATGGCTGATCATAGCCCATCCTGGCGGCTGCAGTTAGATGACGCAATGCTTTTCTTGGCTCATCCGGGATCAGCGCGAATCCCAAGTCGTTGCGCGCGTTCGGATTTTCGGGAATTATTCTTGTTATTAGGCTAAAAGTAGATGCTGCCGCGTTCCGGTTCCCCGACTTGACCAGTTCAGCCCCTTGGAAAGTGAGCTGTGCAACGGTCTCTCGCTGGGACTCGTCCCCTTGATTCATGACGGCCCGTTCGGCGATCTCAGCGTTCAGAGCTGCGGACGAAATGGGCCGCAGATCCATGATCGCATCAGGGAACGGTATTGGTGCAGCCGCCCTGAGCCAGCGGTACTCGTGATGGAGGGATGATTCTTCCCAGTCGCTCAAGTAAGTCTCTGTCAGGCGATCGACTACCCACGCATACTGACTCTCGAGGTCGGCGTCTGGGGTGCCGTAATCAACCAGAGTGTTAAATTCATCGTCGGTTGGGCACTTCCAGTCGATCAGGTTATTGATGTCTGCCTGCTGAGTCCACGATTGCACTCTTGAGTGCCAGTCGTGAGTAAGCTCTGTAATCGTCAGGAGTAGAACTTCAGGGTTGGATTCCTCGCCCCCGTTGATAGGCCTGGCTGTTGTGTCTGCTCTACATAGCTGCGCCCATGGGGTGACCTCGTGTGGCATGTTATGGAGAATTTCATCGATTTCACCGCTTCGCCTGCTAGGTGTTACGAGGTTGAGGAGTTGAGGCAGTGATGCGAGGCCAGCAATCCGCTCCGCGATCTTGGGGCCGAGCCCGTAGCGAGCAAACGCGTAGCCGTCCAGGCCTCCGCCAGCGAGCGCCTTCAGGGCATCGACGATCTTCTCTCTGGATTGCAGGGGGTGCTCGCGCTCCGAGGGTGGAGCTAGCAGGGCATCACGTAGCAGCTTGGCAAGGCTGATGGCGCTCCATGTGCTGAGCTCAGAGGCTGGCTCCTCGGCCATCAGGCTGACCGCTGCATCGAACGGCCTAGCAGTAGGTTCGTCCATCGTGCGCCTCGCGGTGATCAGTACTGTCACACAACTGTTCACAGCATCATGCATTGGATCCATAGAGCTTGACAACCAGGATCCTGGGCAGGATCCTGGTATCTGGAGAGAGGAGGCGGCGTGAGCAGCGGTGATGTGATCTTCCAGTCAACTGACCTTGCTACCCAACGTCGCACAGAGTTCTTGGACGCGGCCCGCAGCGGCTTGGCCCGGCTGCGCGACAAGAACGGCACTAGTTTGGTGATGCTTCCCGAGCGACACTTGCATCTCCTGGAGGAGCTACGGAAGTGGTCTTCCGTGCACCTTCGCTTGGAGAGCCTGCTTGCTCGACCAGACTTCAGGCCCACTGTGCAAGAGCTGGGGGATCTGGCCTGGTTGCGTGTGTTCGACTGCGATGACCTGAAGGAGTTCGTAGCCGAACTGGGTGAAGCTATCGTCGCGGCAGATAGTGACAATGACACGGCTGTCCTGCGTGAATGCCTCGATGCCTGGAAAGTCACGGCTCGCCAGCTTGAGGATCCAATGCGGAGGAGTGTCCTGCTAAAGAAGGGCCTTGTTCCGGATCTCGTCGAGGCTGAGCGCCCTGAGGGAGAATTGGAGTAACTTCCAGTGACTCCAGGGGGGAGCGCTTACAAGCCCTACGAGCCCGCTAGAAGGCCGGGTGGGCGACCGGCTGATGCACCCAGCTACCGGGTTCTCGTCCATCGCCAGTTCAGGCAGCATTATGCCGACTTGGTAGAGCGTGTCGGCCTTCAGCAGGCCCAGCAGTTCTGGGATCACATCTCCCAGAATCCGGGGAAGCCGTGCCCTGTAGCGAGCATCACGATCCTTCGGGGTAAAGCAGGGCGCCCGATGACGGATGGTTGGTCCCGAACTCACCACTTTGAGATAACAGGTGCAGCGCGGGCTGACTATCAGTACCACAACAGCTACACCACCAGTGCAGATGGCGATCCACATCCCGTGGTAGCTATTCTGACTTTAAACTATTCGAGTCACTAATCTGCGAGGTTGGGGGATAAATGAAGCCTCGTTGATCAGGTCTGTCACTTAGTAGGAGATTCGAGAATATCGCGTGCGGCTCAGTCGGGCGAAACCTGCTGGGCCGCTGCTGTTTTTGGCTTTCCTGTACTTACTGAAGTTTTCTCAATGGAGATTATTTCCAGTGTTTGTTGAGGACGAGGGCGGCGCGGGCTATGTCGCCGATTCGGCTTGGGCTGAGGCTGACATGCCGCAGGGTGCGCCAGCGTTGTTTGAGTTCGGCGGCGGCGCGTTCGCCCAGTGCGCGGAGGTGTCTGATCAGGGCGTTCGTCATGCGGGTGTCGGCGTGTAGGGCTTGCTCGGACTGTCCTTGGGGGCGGCGGAGGGGGACTCGGATGCCTATGCCGGCGCCGATGTATCCCTTGTCCGCCAGGGTTGGTAGGCCGTCGGCCGCGGCCTTGTACAGCGCGGGCAGCACGTGGGTGCGGGCGGCGGTGATATCGGGGGTGGAACCGGGCTCGACATCGGAGACCCACAACGGGCCGCCGTCGGGGGCGGACAGAAACTGCACATTGCCGCCGAACGCCTTGTGCTTCTTGCTGAACCACAGGTCGTTGCCGCTCTCGCGGACGCCGGCGAGGCGGTCCGACTCGATGAGTGTGCCGTCGAGGATCACGTGCGTCATCCCCTCCCGCCGGCAGCGATCCAGTACCTCATGCAGGTCAGGTGCCTGTTGAGCGAGGACGTTGATGCCCTCGTGGAGGTAGCGGTAGCCGGTGGCCAGGGAGACGCCCGCGTCGCGGGCCAGACAGTGCACACAGCTGGCCTCGCGGAACCAGCGCAGCACCAGCACCGCTTGACGGAACGGCCCCAGCACCCGCGAGCCCCGAGGCGTCCGGAGGTGTCGGCGGTGTGCGGCGAGCAGATGAGCGAGGTACTCCACCACGTGGCGGGGCACGTCGAGCGTGGCAACATAGGTAACCAACGTGAAGCCTCTGGTTGTTGCGGACATGATCTTGTGGTGAGACCTGTCCTACCAGGGGCTTCACGTCTGTCCGCAGCCGGGTCCCGTGCGTCCGACCTGCTCATACACGGACGGTTCACGCCACTTCGCGTAGATCATTTCGCTGAGAAAACCTCACTGGGTGGTCGCGGGCCGGTACCAGGACGGCATCGACGATGAGCACGGTGTCCATGCAGAACCGCTGACGCAACCTGTTCGCGTCGTATCGCGGCCACCAACTTGCCGAAGCAGCGCGGGCTCAGCCCGGTGAAGGCCCTGTCCAGGACGGCACCGACGTCTCTTGGTCCGACGCTGGTCCAGAATGCCGCCATGGCCGACGAGGAGCACCACGAGGCAGCAGCACGCTCATTTCTGTCATGCGCGGCCGAGGTGGCTCGGCTGCTCGACCTGGGGAACTCGGCCGACCTGCGGGAAGACCGACGTGCGCGGCACCTGGCTCACACGGTACGCAGGCCACTACTCGAACGCGCCAGCCTGCCCGAGGAGTTCTTCGCCCCACTGATGGCCGCGGCTGTCTACGACCCGGACCCCAGCTTCTGCCGCTGGTTCGTCGAGCCGGCGCTCTACGCATTCGGGCGCCGCCGAGTCATGGCGGCACTCCTCGACTATCTGCGAACGGGCACGGAGGCAGAGCGAGCCGGAGCCAAACGCGCCTGGTACTGCGCACACCTGCCGCTGCGTGCGAACCGTTCCCCCGCCTACGCACCCGGTGGCAGCCGTGACCCCGCCCTGGACGAGTCCCGCGACGTGGTGGACGAGTGGCTGAAGGAATGCAGCGAACAACTGCGTCGTCCCGCTGCCTCACCGGACCGCAACGAAGCCTGAGCCCCCTTGCTGTCGCTGGCCCCCGGAAGTAACGGGACAACCCTTGGTGGGTGTGACCTCATCGGCCTTGACCAACTGCGCGATCATTGGGGCGCGGTTCCCCCGGCGGACGCCGGTAGCGTCATCGCCCGTCGGCCCGGCGAAGCGATGCGGTCACAGCACTAGCGAAGCGGTACACCCGCGACTGGGGTCCTACTCGGGAAGGCGCGGACCTGGCGGCCGGCTATCTGCGGACCAGAAAGCACCGCTTGCGGCCCGAGGTACGCGCACGGTTGCGGCGACACCTGCGGGCGGAAGCCGGGCTACCGCCCGCAGCGCGAGCAGCTGCGGCGGGAGTTCAAGTCGACGAAGTCCCGTGCGGGTCGTCGGACGATCGGGTTGCCCGAGCCGGTGGTCGGGTTGCTGTGGGCACCGGGAGGAACAGGAGGCCGAGCGGCTGGCGGCGGGGGCGGCCTGGCAGGGGACGGGCTTCGTCTTCGCCTCGCCGACTGGCGGGTCGCTGAGTCCGAATACGGGCCACCATGTGTGGAAGCGGCTGCTGCGGGATGCCGGGGTGCGGGACGGTCGGCTGCATGACGCGCGCCACACCGCCGCGACGGTGCTGCTGATCCTCGGCGTTCCGGATGTCGTCGGGGACGCGCTCTGGGGGGACACCCGAGGCGAAACGAGACGGAAAACGAGACGGAAAGTGAGACGGACAAGACGAAGGCCCCGGCCGTGGATGGCGGCTGGGGCCTTCGTTCAGCCCGGTGAGAGCTGGCGGAGGATACGAGATTCGAACTCGTGAGGGGGTGAACCCAACACGCTTTCCAAGCGTGCGCCCTAGGCCACTAGGCGAATCCTCCGTGGGGAACGATACAAGACGTTGGGCGGTGGTCGCGAACCGGTTGGGGGCGTGGGTGGGGGTGGGGATCGGGTAGGGTTGGCGGCAGCCCCTCACGCGGCGCTATCTCGCTGAACTCCCCCAGGGCCGGAAGGCAGCAAGGGTAGGTGAGCTCTGGTGGGTGCGTGGGGGGCCCTGTGCTGTGGGCGCGAGTGTCAGTGGTGCCCGATATCGTCGGTGTCGTGTCCTCGCTCGCGCTGTATCGCCGCTACCGACCCGAGACCTTCGCGGAGGTCATCGGGCAGGAGCACGTGACCGTCCCGTTGCAGCAGGCCCTGCGGAACAACAGGGTCAATCACGCGTATCTGTTCAGCGGGCCGCGCGGCTGCGGCAAGACGACCAGTGCGCGCATCCTCGCCCGGTGTCTCAACTGCGAGCGCGGGCCGACGCCCACGCCGTGTGGGGAGTGCCAGTCGTGCGTGGATCTCGCGCGGAACGGGCCGGGGTCGATCGACGTGATCGAGATCGACGCCGCCTCGCACGGTGGCGTGGACGACGCCCGTGAGCTGCGCGAGAAGGCGTTCTTCGGGCCCGCCGTCAGTCGGTTCAAGATCTACATCATCGACGAGGCGCACATGGTCACCCCGGCGGGGTTCAACGCCCTGCTGAAGGTGGTCGAGGAGCCGCCCGAGCATCTGAAGTTCATCTTCGCGACCACCGAGCCGGAGAAGGTCATCGGCACGATCAGGTCGCGCACCCACCACTATCCGTTCCGGCTGGTGCCGCCCGGCACGCTGCGTGAGTATCTGGGTGAGGTCTGTCAGCGCGAGGAGATCCCGGTGGATCCCACGGTGCTGCCGCTGGTGGTGCGCGCCGGCGCCGGGTCCGTGCGGGACTCGATGTCGGTGATGGACCAGCTGCTCGCGGGCGCGGCGGACGACGGCGTCACCTACGAGATGGCCACCTCGCTGCTCGGCTACACGGACGGGGCGCTGCTCGACGACGTGGTGGACGCGTTCAAGGCGGGCGACGGGTCGACCGCGTTCGGGGTGGTGGACCGGGTCATCGAGGGCGGTCACGATCCGCGGCGGTTCGTCACGGATCTGCTGGAGCGGCTGCGCGACCTGCTGATCCTCGCCGCCGTGCCGGACGCGGCGGACAAGGGGCTGATCGACGTCCCGGCGGACGTGCTGGAGCGGATGCGGGCGCAGGCGACGGCGTTCGGCCCCGCGGAGCTGAGCCGCGCGGCCGATCTGGTCAACACCGGTCTTACGGAGATGCGGGGGGCCACCTCGCCCCGGTTGCAGCTGGAGCTGATCTGCGCCCGGGTGCTGCTGCCCGCGGCGTACGGGGACGAGCGGGCGCTGCAGAGCCGTCTTGATCGGTTGGAACGGGGGGGCGGGCCCGCGGCCGCGGCCGGGGCCGTGTTCCCGCCGGGGCCGGCTCGGCCGGGCCGGGGCACGGGCCCGGCGGTGCCGCAGGAGGCCGCGCAGGCGCAGCGGCCCCCTGCGCCGCCACCACCGGCGCCGGAACCACCGGCGCACGTGGCGCCAAGT
>NZ_BAAGPR010000070.1:0-42252 GCF_054783955.1 Streptomyces mayteni
GCACGGGCCGGGGTGGGTGCCCCGCGCTTCGCGCGGGGTTTTCCCCACCCGCCCGCCCTTGTTCCGCGCTTCGCGCGGGGTGGGCCCCGGCCGGGGGCCGAGGGCGGCTTCGCCGCCTGGCCCTCCGGGCCGCGGGGCCCGGGCCCCGGCGGGGCGGAGCCCCTCCGGGCCCCGTGCTCCCGGCCCAGGGCGGTTGCGCCCCACCAGGGGGGCGCGGGCCCGGCCTGCGGCGGCTTCGCCGCCGGGCCGGCGGCCCGCTGCCGCGCGAGGCACCCTCCCCCAGCCTGGCGGCTGGGGGTGCCCCCATGGCGGGTGGGTGGGCGCGGCACGCCCGCAGGGCGCAAACAACCGCGGCTGCGCCGCCCGGCCTCGCGGGGCTCCGCCCCGCGGCGGCAACGCCGCAGGCCCGCTGCCGCCCGAGGCCCCCCTCCCCCAGCCATGGGGGTCCCCCCGGACGGAGTCTGGGGGAGGCTGGGAGGTGCCCCCAAGGCGGGTGGGTGGGCGCGACACGGCCGCAGGCCGACACGGCCGCAGGGGCCCCGACCATGGCGGCGAAGCCGCCCGGTCAGGGCCCCGGCGGGCCGCCGCCCGCGCGCAGCGCGCCCGCGACGCGGCAGCGGAACAAAGGGCGGGTGGGTGGGGGAACCCCCACCGGTCACGTCAGCAGGGCTGAGAGCCGTTCGACCAACAGATCCCACCGCCACCGTTCCTCGATCCAGGCGCGGCCCCGTTCGCCCATCCGGCGCCGCAGCTCCGCGTCCCGCAGCAGCGTCACCACCCGGTCCGCCGTCTCCGCGGCAGCGGAGTCCGCTCCGCCGCGGACGACCCAGCCGGTCTCGCCCTCGAGGACCGCGTCCGGCGCGCCGCCGGAGTCGCCGGCGACGACGGGGAGGCCGGTCGCGGAGGCCTCCAGGTAGACGATGCCGAGGCCCTCCACGTCGAGGCCGCCGCGCCGCGTCCGGCACGGCATCGCGAAGACGTCGCCGGCGCCGAAGTGCGCCGGCAGGTCGGCCCACGGCACCTCGCCGGTGAACCGCACGGCGGTCGTGACGTCCAGGTCGGCGGCGAGCCGTTCCAGGTCGGCGCGGTAGGGGCCGCCGCCCACGATCAGCAGCACCGTCTCGGGTTCGGCCGCCAGGATCCGCGGCAGGGCCCGGATCAGCGTGTCCTGGCCCTTGCGCGGCACCAGCCGCGACACGCACACGACCACCGGCCGGTCGGTCAGGCCGAGGGCGGCGCGGACGGCGGGACCGCCGGAGTCCGGGTGGAAGGTCTTCTCGTCGACGCCCGGCGGCAGTTGGACCATCCGGTCGGCCGCCGCCGGGGTGAGGGCGCGGGCGATCCGGGAGCGGGTGTACTCGCCGAGGTAGGTGATGGTGTCGGTGCCCTCGCCGATCCGCCGCAGCAGTCGGCGCGCACCGGGCAGTTGGGCCCAGCCGGCCTCGTGGCCGTGCGTGGTGGCGACCAGCCGTTCGGCGCCGGCCGCGCGCAGCGCGGGGGCCATCAGGCCGAGCGGCGCGGCGGCCCCGAACCACACCGCGGTGCAGTCGTGTTCGCGGAGCAGCGCGGTGGCGCGCCGGGTGGCGGCCGGGGTCGGCAGCAGCATGGTGGTCCGGTCCCGGAAGACCGGGAACGGCTGCTCGGCGTCGAAGGCGGCCGTGGCCCGCCGGCCCTCGGCGTCCCGCTTCCAGGTGGAGGCGTAGACCACCACCCGGTTGGGGTCGAGGCGGCGCGCCATGTTGTGCAGGAAGGACTGGATCCCGCCGGGGCGCGGCGGGAAGTCGTTGGTGACGATCAGCGTCTTACGCATCGCACGAGACGATACCTACCCTCCCCCAGCCATGGGGGTCCCCCCGGACGGAGTCTGGGGGAGGCTGGGAGGTGCCCCCACTCGGCCTCCGGCCTCAGGGGCGGACGACCGAGGAGACCGGGAGCATGCCGACGCCCTCGTAGCGGACCTGGGAGCCCGGGTAGGGGGCGTGGACGATCTGGCCGCCGCCGACGTAGAGACCGACGTGGCTGGCGTCCGCGCGGTAGACCACGATGTCGCCGGGGCGGGCCTCGGCGAGGGTGACCCGGCGGCCGGCCGTCGCCTGGCCCTGGGAGGTGCGTGGCAGCGAGACGCCGGCCTGGGCGTAGGCCCACTGGATGAGCCCGGAGCAGTCGAAGGCCGAGGGCCCGGCCTGGCCCCAGGCGTAGGGGCGGCCCACCGCGCCCCTGGCGGCGGCCACCGCGGCGTTGGCGCGGGCGGTGCCAGGTCCTCGCGGGGTGTCGTCCTTGGCGGCGTCGAGCGTGGCGACGGCGGTCGGCACCCGGTTCCCGTCGCGGGTGGCCCGCTCGCGGTCGGCGCGCTCCCGGGCGGAGAGCCGCTCGTACTGGCGGCGGGCCGAGGCGAGGCGGCGCTGCGCGGTCCTCTTGTGGCGGCCGAGTTCGTCCTTCTCGGCGCTGAGCAGGGTGAGCCGCTCGTCGGCCTCGGTCCTGCGTCGTTCGAGGCCGCGTTGGGCCGCGCGCAGCTCGCGGAGTCCGAGGGCGCCGCGGGCGGCGGCCCGTTCGAGCGCGGAGGCGTTGTCGAGGTAGTTCTCCGGGTCGTCGGAGAGCAGCAGGGCGAGCGTGGGGTCGAGGCCGCCGGCCCGGTAGTGGGCGGCGGCGGTCGCGCCGATGGCGTACCGCCGGTCGTTGACGAGTTGCTGTCCGCGGGCCACCCGCTCCTGGCTGCGGGCGAGTTCGGCCTCCAGCGCCTCGACCCGTTCCGCGGCGCCGTTGTAGGCCTCGATGGCCCGCTCGGCCTCCGTGAAGAGCCGGTCGACCTCGCGGGCCGCCTCGGCGCTGTCGGCCGGGGGCGCGGCCGGCAGGGTGGGCGCGGCCAGTACGGGGGCGGCGCTCATGGCGGCCGCGGTCGCGGCCGTCAGCACGGTGAGGCGGGCGGCCATGGCCGGCCGCGCCTGCGGGTGACGGCGGTGTCGATGCTGGACCACAGCGGGCCGCGCTCCCTTCGTTGGGGACGTGAGCGCAGCAGAATGTAGCCGTGCGGTGCTGTCGGTTGGCGAAACGACGACACCGCGCGGCCCGCGTCGGAACGCGCAAATCGCAGGTCACACGGGGCGCGTACGGGTGGCACCCGCTCCCGGAATCACCTGGACGGACGAGGCCGCCTGGCCCCACCAGGGTCAGCCGACGCGCACCCCGAACATGAACGGCATCACGTCGACGCCGAGGTACTCGACGCCATCCGCGGGGTTCGCGGCGTGGACGATCTGGCCGTTGCCGGCGTAGAGGCCGACGTGGTGCAGGTCGTCGTAGTAGAAGACCAGGTCGCCGGGGGCCAGTTCGCTCATGGAGAGCCGGGTGCCGATGGTGGCCTGGGACTGGGAGGTGCGCGGCAGCGAGACGCCGGCCTGCGCGTAGGCCCACGAGGTGAGGCCCGAGCAGTCGAACGAGTTGGGTCCTGTCGCGCCCCACACGTAGGGCAAACCGACCTTGCTGGCCGCGGCGTTGAGGGCGGCGGAGCCGTAGGAGGACGAGGTGCCGTCGGTGATGGCGACGCGGTCGCCGCTGTCGCGGCTGGCGCGCTCCTGGGCCTCGGCCTGCCGGGCGGCCTCCTCGGCGGCGAGCGCGGCCCGCTCCTCCTCGGTGAGCTGGTTGAGGAGCCCCTGCGCCTCCCTCAGCCGGCCCTGGATGTCGTCCTGCTGGTCGCCGAGCTGGGAGCGGACCTGCTCCAGCTCGGAGAGCCGCTGGCCGGCCTCGTCCTGCTGCTGGTCCAGGTCGCGCTGGGCGTTCTCGATGAGCCGCAGCGTCTCGGCCTGGCGGCCGCTGACCTGGCTGAGCCGCGACGCCTGGTCGAGGTAGGCGTCGGGGTCGGAGGCCAGGAACAGCTGCACGGAGGGGTCGATGCCGCCGGTGCGGTACTGGGCGGTGGCCACGGCGCCGAGGTTGGCGCGGAGTTCGTTGAGCTCCTCCTGGCCGCGGGCGGCGGAGTCCTGGAGTTCCGCGATCTCGGCCTCCAGCTCCTCCTCGCGCTCGGACGCGCCGTTGTACTCCTCGGTGATCGCCTCCGCCTCCTCGTAGAGGCGGTCGACCTCCTCCTGGACCTCTTCCTTGGTCTGGTCGGGGGCGGCGCTGGCGGACTGCGCCGTCATACCGACGGTGGCGGCCGCGGTGGCGGCGGCGCCGAAGAAGGTCACACGGGCACGGCTTGGCTGCTTGGGACGACGGTGGGACGCCACTGGGGCGAGCTCCTTCTTCCTCCAGCCGCCTGCCGGGAGTGTGGGGCGGGGCCCCGGCTCCGCGCACCTGCGCCGCGGAATCGGCGGTTCCTCCACGGCCACCCCGGATGGGTGGACTACCGCGCGAAGGTTCGAGCCAGACCCTAGCGACAGGCCATTCGTAGGTTCAAATCCCCACCCATATTTTTTACTTACATCACACCGCACGCATTCGGGCCCATACCCTCCGTGCGAGAAACGGAGGGTTCAGGTGCGGGCGAGCCGCTTCAGCAGCATCGCCGACGCGACCGGGCGCGCCCCTGAGCGGGCGACGCCGTCCGCCACCTCGCGGTCGGACGAGACCACGACCAGCGGCCGGCCGGCCGGCTCGGCCCGCACCAGCTGCCTGATCAGCTCGTCCGCCGTCTGCCCCGGCCGGCTGAACAACACCCGAACGCCGCGCGGCGGCGTGACCAACACCGGGGCCGCCAGCTCGGCGCCGTCGAAGACGCAGGTCATCTCGGCGCCCGTCTGCGCCGCCAACACCGCGAGACCACGCAGCAGCCGCAGCCGCTGCTTCTCCAACGGCATCGTCGGATAACCCGTCTTGGTGACGTTGTAACCGTCGACCACCAGATGCGCCTGCGGCAGCGCCAACAGCTGGTCGAGCAGCGCCGGATCGTCCGCGGAGAGGGCCCGCTGCGCCACGTCCTGCGGGGTCATCCCGCCGGGCTCCACCGCGTCGACCGTCTGCGCGGGCCGCAACGTGGCCGGCGGCAACGCCAGTTCGCGGCGCAGCCCCTGCGCCGCGTCCAGCACGGTGTCGAGCAGCAGCCGCAGCCGCATGTCCTCGATGCCGCGCCCCTCACGCACCGACTTCCGGCTCGACTCCAACGCCGCCTCGGCCTCCGTGAGCCGCGCCCGCAGCCGCCTGGCCTCGCCGTCCGCCTGCGCCTTGGCCGCCGCGGCCTCGGCGCGCGCCTCCTCCAACTCGCCCCGCAGCTTCCGCTGCGCCGCCTCGCCCCGCCGCACGTCGCTCTGCGCGCTGCGCAACTTCCGGTGCACGGCGTCCGTGTCCTTGCGGGCCGCCTCCAACTCGACGCGCAGCCGCTCGCCGTCCGTCCGCGCGGTGTCGGACAGCTCCGCCAACTCGTCGCGCAGCCTGGCCAGCTCCCGCTCACGCTCCTGCCCGGCCCGCTCCTCCTGGGCCCGCTGCGCCTCCTCGCCGGCGGCCGCCACCAGCTTGGCCCAGCCGACCGGCCGCAGCACGAACGCGGCCGCCGCGACCTCCACCGGATCGGCGGCCGGCGGCGGGGCGCCGTGCTCCACGGCCTCGGCCAGCTCCGGCTCGACCTCGCGCAGCCTGGCGGCCACCCGCTGCCGGAAGACGGCGTCGCTCTCCAGCGCCGCGGCGATCGCACTGCCGCCGAACCGCACCCGGCGCGCCGGCTGGAAACGGGCGTACTGCCGCAGCGACGACGGCAACTCGGCGACGGTCAACCCGGCGAACGCGTCGCCGGCGACGACGATGACGCGGTGACGGACCCGCTCGGGCAGCGGCCGGTCAAGAGCCTCGACGACCTCCGGCCGCCTCGTCGCCCCCGCGTCGTCCTCGGGATCCGCCACCGCTCAGTCCGTCCGTCAGTTCCTGTCAGCCACTGCCGCTTGTTCCATCCAGTGTCACCCTACGGCCTGGTAGCCGCCGCGTCTGCCGCGGCCGGCACGGCGACAACCGATGTCGCGACGCCGGTCAGGCCGTCGCGTGCGGCCGTGAACTGGGGTGCGACTAAGGTGTGGCCCTGCGTACCGCGTCCGGAAGGGGCCAAGCAGTGATCACGTCGATCGTCCTCATCAAGACCAGCGTGGACCGCGTCCCCGAGGTCGCGGAACGGATCGCCGCGCTCGACGGCGTGAGCGAGGTCTACTCCGTCACCGGCCCGCACGACCTGATCGCGATGGTCCGGGTGCGGTCCCACGACGAACTGGCCGAGGTGATCCCCGGCCGCCTCAGCAAGGTCCCGGGCGTCGAGTCGACGGAGACGCACATCGCGTTCCGTACGTATTCGCAGCACGACCTCGAAGCCGCGTTCGCCATCGGCCTCGAGTAGTTTTCCCCCACCCACCCGCCCTTTCCCCGCTCCGCGGACGGCCCCCGGCCCCGGCCGGGCCGACCGCGCTCCGCGCGGGGTTTCCCCCACCCACCCGCCCTTTTCCCGCTCCGCGGGGGCCCCTGACGGGCCGCGCCAGGCCCGGCGCTCCGCGCGGGCCTTCTCCCGCTCCGCGGAGGGGCCAGCTCCGGCCAATGGCGGCAGCGCCGCCGGGCCATCGCGCTCCGCGCGAGCCCCTGACGGGCCGCACCACGACGACTCCGTCGCCAGGTCTGATGCTCCGCACGGACCATCCGGTGGCCCGGGGCCAGCGAGGGGCACTGCGCTCCGCCGGGGGGCCGGCTCCAGCGAGCCCCTTGACGGGCCCCACCGAAGCGGCTCCGCCGCCAGGTCCGGCGCTCCGCGTGGACCACCCGGGGACCCGGCCGCCGAGAGGCAGCAGCACCACCGGGCCGTCGCGCACCGCGCAGGCCCCTGACGGGACGCACCACGACGACTCCGCCACCAGGCCCGCCGCCCCGCGCGGACCACCCGGGGGCCCGGCCGCCGGGGGGCCGGCTCCGGCCGACGGCGGCAACGCCGCCGGGCCGTTGCGCACCGCGCGGACCGTCCCCACCCACCCTTTGCCCCGCTCTGCGGGGGGGCTCGCCGCCGGGACCCGGCGCTGCGCGCGGGCTTTCCCCGCTTCGCGGGGGGCCCTGCGGGTGGGCCCGCAGGGCCCCCGCCGGGCCGCGGCCCTGCCGCGGGGGCGGCCCGGCCGGCCGTGGGCGGTGACCGCCTGCGCCGCAGGCCGAGCAAGGGCTTGTGGGGGCACCTCCCTGGGGGCACCTCCCAGCCTCCCCCAGACTCCGTCCGGGGGGACCCCCATGGCTGGGGGCCGTTGGCTGGGGGAGGGTGGGTGGGAAAAACCCTCAGGCGTGCGTCGCCGCCGCCCAGCGGTGGAGGGTTTCGGCGGCCGCGCCAGAGTCGATCGCGTGGGCGGCGCGGGACATCGCCGCCTCCAGCTGGTCGGGGAGCGACGCGTCCGTCGGGGCGACGGCGACCAGGGCCGCCGCCGCGTTGAGCAGGACCGCGTCGCGGACCGGGCCCGTCTCGCCGTCGAGGACGCGGCGTGCGACGTCCGCGTTGTACGCGGAGTCCGCGCCGCGCAGGGCCTCCACCGGGGCCAGCCGGAGGCCGACGCTGCGCGGGTCGAACCGCTCCTCGCGGACCTCGCCGTCCCGCACCACCCACACCGTGGACGGCGCGGTGACGGTCAGCTCGTCCAGACCGTCGTCGCCCCGGAAGACCAGTGCCGAGGAGCCGCGCTCGGCCAGCACGCCGGCCATGATCGACGCCATCCTGGCGTCCGCCACGCCCGTGGCCTGGGCCCGGACCCGGGCCGGGTTGGTCAGCGGGCCGAGGAAGTTGAAGACCGTCGCGACGCCCAGCTCGCGCCGCGCCGCGCCCACGTGCCGCAGCGCCGGGTGGAACTTCACCGCGAAGCAGAAGGTGATGCCCGACTCCAGGGCGACCTCCGCCACCCGCTCCGGCGTCAGCTCCAGGTTGACGCCGAGCTTCTCCAGCACGTCGGAGGCGCCGCTGGCGCTGGACGCCGCCCGGTTGCCGTGCTTGACGACCCGCACGCCGGTGCCGGCCACCACGATGGCGGCCATGGTCGAGATGTTGACGGTCTTGGCCCGGTCGCCGCCGGTGCCGACGATGTCCACCGTCGTGCCCGGCACCTCTATCCGGTTGGCGTGCTCGTACATCGCCTCGACCAGCCCCGACACCTCGGTGACGGTCTCGCCCTTGGCCCGCAGCGCGACCGCGAAGCCGGCGATCTGGGCGTCGGTGGCCTCGCCCGCCATGACGCGGCCCATGGCCCAGGCGGCCTCGTCCGCGGTGAGGTCGTGGCCCGCGATCAGCGTGCTCAGCACGTCGGGCCAGGTGCGCGCCGCCGCTCGGTCGCCTCCGGCGGGGATCACAGCGCTCATGGGAATCACCTCTGGCATCGGGGGCCGACAGCCTTCGCTGGGCCTGTGGCCAGAGCCTATAGCGCGAGTGGCCCCCGCCCGTTCCGGGCGGGGGCCACTCGGCGGTGAGGTCCAGGGGCCGTCAGTGGTGACCGTGGCCGCTGGTGATCTCGTGGTACTCCTCGCGCGTCGGCTTCGGGATCTGCGCCTGCTCGCCGTAGTAGCTGCGGCTGATCCTGGCCCGCACCCGCTCGACCGGGTTGATCCGGCGCCGGACGCCGTTCTCGTCCGTCTCCGGGCCGACCTCTATGGGCGTGGCCTGGTCGTGCGAGGTGAGCACGTGCAGCTTGTCCTGTGCGAGGGGCTCGTGCACCTCGACGAACTCGCCGTGCGGCAGCCGCTTGATGATGCCGGTCTCCCGGCCGTGCAGGACCTTGTCCCGGTCACGGCGCTGGAGGCCCAGGCAGATCCGGCGGGTGATGAAGAACGCCAGCACCGGCAGGACGAAGAAGCCGATCCGACAGAACCAGGTGATCGCGTTGATCGACAGGTTGAAGTGGACCGCGAACAGGTCGTTGCCGCCACCGATGGTGGTGACGCCGAACGCCGTCAGCCACGCCACGCCGAGGCCGGTCCTGGTCGGCGAGTTCCGCGGCCGCTGCGCGATGTGGTGCTCGCGCTTGTCCTTGGTGACCCACGACTCGAAGAACGGGTAGAGCCCGATCACGGCCAGCATCCCCGGGAAGACCGCCAGCGGGATCAGCAGACCGAAGTTGAGCGTGTAACCGCCGGGAATCACCCACTCCCAGCCGGGCATCATCCGGACCAGGCCCTCGGAGAAGCCCAGGTACCAGTCGGGCTGGGCGTCCGTGGACACCTGGTCGGGCCGGTAGGGGCCGAGCAGCCAGATCGGGTTGATGGTGACGGTGGCCGCGATCATCGTGATCACGCCGAAGACCAGGAAGAAGAAGCCTCCGGCCTTCGCCATGTAGACGGGCAGCAGCGGGTAGCCGACGACGTTCTCGTTGGTCCTGCCGGGCCCGGCGTAGTGCGTGTGCTTGTGGTACACGATCAGGATCAGGTGCGCGACGACGAGGCCGAGCATGATCCCTGGCAGCAGCAGCACGTGGGTCACGAAGAACCGCGGGATGATGTCGTGGCCGGGGAACTCCCCGCCGAAGATGAACATCTGCAGGTAGGAGCCGACCACCGGCACGGCCAGGATGGCCGCTTCCATCAGCCGGATGCCGATGCCGGAGAGCGAGTCGTCGGGCAGCGAGTAGCCGGTGAGGCCGGTGAAGATCGCCAGCACCAGCAGCAGGAAGCCGAACAGCCAGTTGATCTCGCGCGGCTTGCGGAAGGCGCCGGTGAAGAACACCCGGAACATGTGCAGGAAGATGCCGACGACGAAGATCAGCGCCGCCCAGTGGTGGATCTGCCGGACCAGCAGACCGCCGCGGACCTCGAAGTTGATGTCGAGGGCCGAGGCGTACGCCTCGCT
Source organism: Streptomyces mayteni (assembly GCF_054783955.1). NCBI lineage: Bacteria > Bacillati > Actinomycetota > Actinomycetes > Kitasatosporales > Streptomycetaceae > Streptomyces > Streptomyces mayteni. Next base: position 9,767 of record NZ_BAAGPR010000070.1, read on the forward strand.
CATCAGCAGGCCCTGCATGGGCTCGAACGACCCGTGGTACTCGACCTCGGCCATGCTCGGCACGAAGAAGAGCGTGAGGTAGACGCCCGTCAGGATCAGGATGATGAAGCTGTAGAGGCAGATCTCACCCAGCAGGAACGACCAGTGGTCGGGGAAGATCTTCCGCATGTTGGCCTTGGCGAGGCTGTAGATGCCCAGCCTGCCGTCGGCCCAGTCGGCGACGCGCTCGCCCGCGGGCGCCTTGCCGCGGTTCTGCGGCGCGTCCGCCGTCGTCTTCGGGGATTCCGTTGCCGTACTCATCCGCGCTCCCAGAAGCTCGGGCCTGGGGGCTCCTCGAAGTCGCCGAGCGCAGCGAGGTAGCCGTCTTCGTTCACCGTGATCCGCAGCTGCGGCAGGGGGTGCCCCGCCGGGCCGAAGATGACCCGCGCACCGTCCGCGAGGTCGAACGTCGACTGGTGGCAGGGGCAGAGCGCGTGGTGGGTCTGCTGCTCGTACAGCGTGGCCGGGCAGCCGATGTGGGTGCAGATCTTGGAGTAGCAGAGGATGCCCTCGTGCCCCCAGTCCGCGGACTGCCGGTCCTTGATGTCCTCGGGCTCGAGACGCACCAGCATGACCGCGGCCTTGGCGATCTCCACCTGGAAGTCCTCGTCGTGCGGGTCGAGGCCCTCGGGCATCGCCTGCACCAGCGCGCCGACCGGGATGTCCTCGGGCCGCAGCGGCTGCTGGGTGGACTCGTTGATGACCAGCGAGCCCTCCTTCCAGCGGCTGTGCCGGAGCTTGTCGTGCGGCAGCGGGCCGAGGTCGCGCAGCAGCACCACGCCGGAGAGCGGCACCAGGGCCAGCGCGCCGAACATCGTGTTGCGGACCAGCTTGCGGCGGCCGAACTGGGACTCCGCGACGCCCTGTCGGAAGTCCTCGAAGACCTGCGACCTGACCTCGGGGGAGGCCGCGACCGGGTGCCGCTCGTCGGCCATCTCCTCGTCCGACATCAGCGTCCGCGCCCAGTGCACGGCGCCGGCGCCGATGCAGAAGAGCGCCAGGCCGAGCGTCAGGCCGAGGGCGAAGTTGAGCCCGCTGACGTGACCGAACGGGAAGATGTAGACGATCCGGTCGATCGGGATCGCGACGTAGGAGGCGATGAACCCGATGGTGGCGAGGACCGAGACGGTGAAGAGCAGCGCCACGGTGCGCTCGGAGCGCTTGGCCGCCCGCTCGTCGATGTCCTGCCTGCGGTGCTCGTGCGCCGGCAGCCCCGGGTCCGCGAACGGGTCGTCCGCCGGGGACAGTTCGCCGGCGTCGTGACCACGGCTCTCCGGCAGGTGTTCGCCGGGGGTGTCGTCGTGTGGTGTGTTGTCGTCGTTGTGGCTACTCATGACTTCCTGGCCTTAGTGCTCCTGGCGCCGATCCAGACGGCCACGGCGATCAGGACACCGATGCCGAAGGTCCAGGCGAAGAGACCCTCGCCGACCGGGCCGTAGCCGCCGAGCGAGAGACCACCGGGGCTGGGCGACTCTGAGGTGGCGACCTCGTCGAGCCAGGCGATGATGTCCAGCTTGTCCTGCTCGGTGAGCGTGGTGTTGGGGAAGGACGGCATGTTCTGCGGGCCGGTGAGCATGGCCTCGAAGATGTACCGCGGCTCCACGTTGCGGAGGCTCGGGGCCTCCTTGCCGTTGGTCAGCGCGCCGCCTGAACCGACGAAGTTGTGGCACTGGGAGCAGTTGCTGCGGAACAGCTCGCCGCCGCGCGCCGCGTCACCCCGCGACGGGTCGTAGGCCGACTCCTCGGGCACGCTGGGGCCCGGGCCGAGGGAGGCGATGTACGCGGCCAGCTGGTCGATCTCGGCCTGCGTGTAGACGACGGGCTTCTCCGGGGCCTGCGGCCCCGTCTGGGCCATCGGCATCCGGCCGGTGCCGACCTGGAAGTCGACGGAGGCGGCGCCCACGCCCACCAGGCTGGGGCCGTCGGAGCCGCCCTGGCCGCCCCGGCCGTGGCAGCTGGAACAGCCGACCTCGTAGAGCCGCTTGCCCTCCTCGATGGCCAGCGACTGGGACGAAGTCTCGGCCTGGGCCTCGTCCGCGGGGGCGAGTGTGGCGTACAGCCCCCCTGTGGCCGCCAGCGCGAGGAGGAGGACGACGAACGCCGCCAGCGGATGGCGCCGTCGTACGGAGAGCTTTTTCACGGATTACCCCGGTGTCAGGATCTTCAACGTCGGTGCGGTGGAGGTGCGTCGTACGGCGCGGCGACCGGCGGCTACTGGATCAGGTAGATGGTGGCGAAGAGGCCGATCCACACGACGTCGACGAAGTGCCAGTAGTAGGACACGACGATCGCCGTGGTGGCCTGCTCGTGGGTGAACCGTCGAGCGGCGTACGTCCTGCCCAGCACGAGCAGGAAGGCGACCAGGCCGCCGAGCACGTGCAGTCCGTGGAACCCGGTGGTGAGGTAGAACGCCGAGCCGTAGGGGCCGGAGGAGAGCGAGATGCCCTCGTGCACGACGAGCTCCACGTACTCGGTCACCTGACCGCCGATGAAGACGGATCCCATCATGAAGGTGATCACGAACCAGAACCTGAGCTTCTTCACGTCACCGCGCTCGGCGGCGAACACGCCGAGCTGGCAGGTGAGGGAGGAGAGCACCAGGATCGCGGTGTTCGCCGTGGAGAACGGCACGTTGAGCGAGTCGGCCTGCTCGGACCAGAAGTCCGCACCCATCACCGATCGGAGGGTGAAGTACATCGCGAAGAGGGCCGCGAAGAACATCAGCTCGGAACTGAGCCAGATGACCGTACCGACGCTGGTGACGTTCGGCCGGTTGACCGAGGGAATCGCGTGCCCGGAATCTACTGCTGTTGCTGTCGCCACGCCCGTCATTATGTCGGGCGCTTTTCCGGGGCTCGCCCCGGGGGTGGGGTTCGGTGTGTCCACGACGTCCATGGGCGGCGCGACCGGCGGTTGACGTCCCGCGCGACCCTGCCCCGGGCCGGGTCCGACGGAGTACGATCCGCGCAACGGCAACAGGCTCGACCCGCGGAGGAACGATGCAGCGCACCGTCACGGTGCTGGTCTACAGCGACGACGCCAACACCCGCGAACAGGTGCGGCTGGCCGCCGGCCGCCGCCCGGCGGCGGACCTTCCACCGATCGAGTACCTGGAGTGCGCCACGTTGCCGGCCGTGTTGACGACGCTCGAACAGGGCGGCGTCGACGTCTGCGTGCTGGACGGCGAGGCCGTCCCGGCCGGCGGCATGGGGGTGTGCCGGCAGATCAAGGACGAGATCTTCAACTGCCCGCCCGCGCTGGTCCTGATCGGCCGCCCCCAGGACGCGTGGCTCGCCTCCTGGAGCCGCGCCGAGGCGGCCGTCCCCCACCCGGTCGACCCGACCGAACTGACGGGGGCCCTGACGGGCCTGCTGCGGGACGTCCTGGCCGCCCCGGCGGCCTGACCGTTCTCGGGGGTTTTCCCCCACCCACCCGCCCTTTTCCGCTGCCGCGCGCCGCGCGGCATCAAGGGCGGACGAGGCGCCACGCGCTGCGCGCGGGCGGCGGCGCAGCCGCCGGCCCTTCGGGCCCACCGGGCACGGGCCCCGCGCGAACCGCCGGCCCGGCGGCGCAGCCGCCGCCCGACCGGGCCGGCCGGGGCCCCCGCGCGCAGCGCGGACCAAAGGGGCGGGCGGGCGGGAGGAAACCCCCAGGCGAAGCGCGCGGCAGCGACGGCGTGGCCGCCGGCTCCCCGGGCCCGCCAGGGCCCCGGTGGGGGAAGAACCGGCGGCCGTGGCCCGGCCGGTCAGGCCAGGGGGGCCAGGCGGCCCGGAGTGCCGACGCGATCCTGCGGCTGGTAGAAGCCGCCGAGGGCACTGCCCTTCAGCCACTCATCCCAGGAGAGGTTCCAGTCGCCGAAGCCGTTCCCGAACGGCGCCATGTCGTCGCCGAAACCATTCACATGTTCGACGATATCGCCTGGTTTGACCAGCTCGTAGAACCACCGGGCGTTGTCCGTCGACAGGCCCGTGCAGCCGTGGCTGACGTTGTCGTAGCCCTGGGAGCCGACGGACCACGGGGCTCCGTGGACGTACTCGCCGCTCCACGTCAGCCTCGCGGCCCAGTAGACGGGCAGGTCGTAGGACTCGGACGAGCCGGCCGGGATGCCGATGCTGGTGCCGGTCATCCGGACGAAGGACTCGGTGCCGAGGATGACCTTCTTGCCGTTCCGGGTGGCGAAGCCCGCCTTGCCGGTCGTGATGGGGATGGTCCTGAGTTCCTCGCCGTTGCGGGTCACCGTCATGTGGTGGTTGGCGATGTCGGCGACGGCCTCGACCCGGTCGCCGGTGGTGATCTCCAGCGTCTCGGTCTCGCCGCCGCGCAGGCCGTCCCTGATCGGGAGGCCCTCGAGCGAGGAGGCGACGGAGATCTTCGTGTCGGTGGGCCAGTACTCCTTGGGGCGGTAGTGGAGCTCGCCGCCGTCCACCCAGTGCCAGGCGCCCTCGACGCGTGGTTCCGACCGCACCTCGAGCGCGCCCTCGATCTTGGCGCGCTCCTTCGCGTCGTCGATCTCCTCGCTCAGCTCGGCCGTGATGGGCTGGCCGACGCCGTAGGTGCCGGCCTCGGGGCCGAAGGTGACGTCGAGGCGCTTGGCGTCGGAGTCGCGGGTGCGGAAGTTGTGCTCGCCGCGGCCCGCGGCACCGCCGCCGTTCTCGGTGGCGACGAGCACGGTGTACTCGGCGCCCGAGGCCAGCGGGTCGGTGCTGCGCCAGGCGCGGCCGTCGGCGGTCAGCTCGCCGGAGACCCGGCGGCCGGCAGAGTCGGTGGCGATCACGTCGGTGATCCTGGATCCGGAGCCCTTGGTGCTGATCTTCAGCGGGTCGTCCGGGTTCACTTCGGCGCCGTCCCCCGCGGAGCCGAAGGAGAGCTGCCCTACGGCGTCGTACGGCTCGCCCGCGAGGGGCTCGCCACCGCCGCCGCAGCCGGTGAGGCCCGCGACCAGCGGGGCCAGCAGCAGCGCGCAGCCGAGCTGTATCCGAGGTTTGTGACTCATAGGCACAACGTACGGACGGTGTGCGGGAGCGGCACGCCGGGTGACTGCAAACGGGTTGGCCCCCGGTGGTGAGCTGGCGAGCTCACCACCGGGGGCCGGAAGGCGTTACCGAAAGGGCTGGCGAACGGTTCCCGAAGGGGCGGATCGGACGCCGGGGGTCACTGGGTCTGGTTCTCGCCCCGGTAGTACTCGAAGACCCACAGCCACAGGCCGACGGCGAGGAACGGCGCGGTGAAGTACAGCAGCCACCAGCCGAACACCGGGCCCATGAAGGCGCAGACGGCGCCCGCGCCGAGCGCCAGCGGCGCCCAGCTGTGCGGGCTGAAGAAGCCCAGTTCGCCGGCGTCGTCGGCGACGTCCGCGTCCTTGTTGTCCTGCGGGCCGGTGTCCGTCCGGCGGGCGGTGAAGACCAGGTAGAACCCGATCATCCCCATCAGCGCGAAGGAGAGGAACAGGGCGGTGGTGCCCACCGGTTCCTTGGACCACACGCCGTAAACGATCGCCACCACCAGCATGAAGATGGCGATCCAGGTGAAGAGGTGCCCCTGGATCCTCACTTGCCGGACTCCTTTCCGGAGAGCGCCGCGCGGTCGTCGTTCTCCAGCTGGTCGAGCGCCGCGACCTCGGGGTGGTGCAGGTCGAAGGCGGGCGACTCGGAGCGGATCCTCGGCAGGGACACGAAGTTGTGCCGGGGCGGCGGCGAGGAGGTGGCCCACTCCAGGGAGCGGCCGTAGCCCCACGGGTCGTCGGTGTTGACCGGCTCCCCGTACTTCCAGGTCTTCCAGACGTTGTAGAAGAACGGCAGCATCGACAGGCCGAGCACGAACGAGCTGATGGTCGAGATGGTGTTGAGCGCGGTGAAGCCGTCGGCCGCCAGGTAGTCGGCGTACCGGCGCACCATGCCCTCGGCGCCCAGCCAGTGCTGGACGAGGAAGGTGCCGTGGAAGCCGACGAACAGCGTCCAGAAGGTGATCTTGCCGAGCCGCTCGTCCAGCATCTTGCCGGTCCACTTGGGCCACCAGAAGTGGAAGCCGGCGAACATCGCGAACACCACGGTGCCGAAGACCACGTAGTGGAAGTGGGCGACGACGAAGTAGGTGTCGGAGATCGCGAAGTCCAGCGGCGGGGAGGCCAGGATGACGCCGGTGAGACCGCCGAAGAGGAAGGTGATCAGGAAGCCGACCGACCACAGCATCGGGGTCTCGAAGCTGAGCGAGCCCTTCCACATGGTGCCGATCCAGTTGAAGAACTTCACGCCGGTCGGTACCGCGATCAGGAACGTCATGAAGGAGAAGAACGGCAGCAGCACCGCGCCGGTGACGTACATGTGGTGGGCCCACACGGTGACCGAGAGGCCGGCGATGATGATGGTCGCCGCGACCAGGCCGATGTAGCCGAAGACGGGCTTGCGGCTGAAGACCGGGATGATCTCGGAGACGATGCCGAAGAACGGCAACGCGATGATGTACACCTCTGGATGGCCGAAGAACCAGAAGAGGTGTTGCCAGAGGATGGCGCCGCCGTTGGCCGCGTCGAAGATATGTGCCCCGAAGGTCCGGTCGGCCTCCAGCGCGAAGAGCGCGGCGGCGAGCACCGGGAAGGCGAGGAGCACGAGCACCGCGGTGAGCAGCACGTTCCAGACGAAGATCGGCATCCGGAACATCGTCATGCCGGGGGCGCGCATGCAGATGATGGTGGTGATGAAGTTGACCGCGCCCATGATGGTGCCGAAGCCGGAGAGCGCGAGACCCATGATCCACATGTCGGAGCCGACGCCGGGCGAACGGATCGCGTCGGACAGCGGCGAGTAGGCGAACCAGCCGAAGCCGGCGGCGCCCTGCGGGGTGAGGAAGCCGCCGACGGCGAGCAGGCTGCCGAACAGGTAGAGCCAGTAGGCCAGCATGTTCAGCCGCGGGAACGCCACGTCGGGGGCGCCGATCTGGAGCGGCATGATCCAGTTCGCGAAGCCGGCGAAGAGCGGCGTCGCGAACATCAGCAGCATCACGGTGCCGTGCATGGTGAACAGCTGGTTGAACTGCTCGTTGGTGACGATCTGGCTGCCGGGCCTGGCCAGCTCCGCGCGCATCACCAGGGCCATGATGCCGCCGATGATGAAGAACGCGAAGGAGGTGATCAGGTACATCGTGCCGATCGTCTTGTGATCGGTGGTGGTGAGCCACTTGACCACGATGGCACCCCGGGATTTCCGCCGGGCCGGTGGCTGGGTGCTGGGAGCCGCCTGGCTCTCTTCGACGGTTGTCACGATCGACCCTCGTTGGTCTCGGCGTTCACGGCGGGGCCGGTCTGGGGGATGCCCGCCGGGACGTAACCGGTCTGGCCCCGGTCCGCCAGGTCCTGGAGATACCGGTCGTACTCCTCGGCGGAGACGACCTCGACGTTGAAGAGCATGCGGGAGTGGTCCTGGCCGCAGAGCTCGGCGCACTTGCCCATGAAGACGCCCTCGCGGGTCGGTGTCACCTCGAAGGAGTTGGTGTGCCCGGGGATGGCGTCCATCTTCATCAGGAACGGGACCACCCAGAAGGAGTGGTTGACGTCCCGCGACGTGATGACGAACTGGGTCGTCTCGTTCACCGGGAGCACCAGGGTCGGCCCGGGGTTGCCCGTCTCCGCGTTCCGGTCCTGGAGGGTGCCCACGTCGTAGACGCCGTCGGCGTTCTCCGGGAAGCGGTCCTTGAAGCGGTCGGGGATGCCGGCCAGCGCCGGATCGGTGAGCGGGTCGGTGTCACTCGCGCCGACGGGCTCGATGTAGTTGAACGCCCAGCTCCACTGGAAGCCCACCACGTTGATGATGTGGTCGGGCTCCTCGGAGGTCTTCAGCAGCTCGGTCTGGTCCCGGGCGGTGAAGTAGAAGAGGACGGAGACGACGATCAGCGGAACCAGCGTGTACAACGCCTCGATGGGGAGGTTGTAGCGGTTCTGCGGGGGGACCTCGACCTTGGTCCTCGACCGGCGGTGGAAGAACACGCTCCAGAGGATCAGGCCCCACACCAGCACCCCGGTGGCGAGCGCGGCAGCCCAGGAGCCCTGCCAGAGCGACAGGATTCGCGGCGCCTCCTCCGTCACGGGGGTGGGCATGCCGAGGCGGGGAAAGTCCTCGGATGTGCAACCTGTCGCGGTTGCCAGGACCAGGCCCGCGATCAGCGCCCGCGGCAGAATCCTCCGCCGCATCGGGCGCCGCGACGAGCGGTCGGAGCCGTTGGGACTCACGTAGCGCCTTCCCGAGAGTCTCGCCCATGGTTCCGGGCTGCCGTCGCACGGAGCGGGGGCCGGCCCTGACACGGGCAGGGTTTGGATGTTTATGCGGACCAAACCCTACTCGACGCTCCTGGGGGGCTCGCGGGGAGGGGGCGTTACGCGTCGCCGCAGGTGTCCGGTGGTTGTTAGCGTGCCGTGTGACCTACTTCGACGCCGCCTCCTCGCTGCCCCTGCACCCGGTCGCCCGGGAGGCGTTGCTCGCCGCGTTCGCGGACGGCTGGGCCGATCCGGGGCGGCCGCACCGCGAGGGGCGGCGGGCCAGGCTGCTGTTGGACGCGGCGCGGGAGACGGCGGCCGAGGCGGTGGGCTGCCGTCCCGACGAACTGACGTTCACCACCTCGGGTACCCGGGCGCTGCACACCGGGATCGCCGGGGCGCTGGCCGGCCGGGCCCGGGTGGGCCGGCGGCTGCTGGTGTCGGCGGTGGAGCACTCGGCGGTGCTGCACGCGGCGGAGGTCCACCGGGACGCGGGCGGCACGGTGACGGAGATCGGCGTCGACTCGAACGGCCGGGTGGCCGCCGGGGCGGTGGCCGAGGCGTTGGGGGCCGCGGACGGTGAGCCGGCGGCGCTGGTGTGCGTGCAGTCGGCCAACCACGAGGTGGGCACGGTGCAGCCGGTGGCCGAGATCGCGGCCGAGTGCCGGGCGGCCGGGGTGCCGTTGCTGGTGGACGCGGCGCAGTCGCTCGGCTGGTCGGCGGTGCCGGGCGACTGGTCGCTGCTGGCCGGCAGCGCGCACAAGTGGGGCGGGCCCGGCGGGGTGGGGCTGCTCGTGGTCCGCAAGGGCACCAGGTTCGCGGCGCGCGGCCCGGCGGACGAGCGGGAGTCGGGGCGGGCGCCAGGCTTCGAGAACATCCCGGCGATCGTGGCGGCGGCGGCCTCGCTGCGCGCGGTGCGGGCGGCGGCGGACGCGGAGGGGGCGCGGCTGCGCGGCCTGGTGGAGCTGGTCAGGGCGCGGGTGCCGGAACTGGTGCCCGACGTGGCGGTGGTGGGCGACCCGGTGCACCGGCTGCCGCACGTGGTGACGTTCTCCTGCCTCTACGTGGACGGCGAGGCGCTGCTGCACGGCCTCGACCGGGCCGGGTTCGCGGTCTCGTCCGGCTCCTCGTGCACGTCGAGCACGCTGACGCCCAGCCATGTGCTGCGGGCGATGGGCGTGTTGTCGGAGGGGAACGTGCGGGTGTCGCTGCCGCCGGGGACGGCGGAGGCGGACGTGTCGCGGTTCCTCGCGGTGCTGCCCGGGGTGGTGGCCGAGGTGCGCGGCCGGCTCGACGTGCCGCGCCCGCCGGCCGCCGGGCGGGAGGACGCGGCCAGCGCTCGGGAGGAGGCGGCCGACGAGGTGACCGTCGACTCACTCGGCCGGCTCTGCCCGATTCCGGTGATCGAGCTGGCCAAGGCGATCGGCCGGGTGCCGGTGGGCGGTGTGGTGACGGTGCTGGCGGACGACGAGGCGGCCCGCCTGGACATCCCGGCCTGGTGCGCGATGCGCGGTCAGGAGTATCTGGGCGAGCCGACCCGTCACTCCTACCGGGTGCGGCGGCTGGCCTGACGGCCATCGGCCCTAGCTGAGGTGCGTCTGGACCTCGTCGGCGGCCTGCTGGCCGTAGGCCTTGGCGAACCGCTCGATGAACGGGCCGCGGTTGAGCGTGTACTCCTGGGTGCCGACGGTCTCGATGACCAGGGTGGCCACCATGCAGCCGACCTGGGCGCTGCGCTCCAGGGAGGCGCCCCAGGCCAGGCCGGCGAGGAAGCCGGCGCGGAAGGCGTCGCCGACGCCGGTCGGGTCGGCCTTGACCTCCTCCTCAGGGCAGCCGACCTCGATGTCGGGCTCGCCGCGCCGCTCGATCCGGACGCCGCGGGCGCCGAGGGTGGTGACCCGGGTGCCGACCCGGTCCAGCACCTCGGAGGACGACCAGCCGGTCTTGCTCTCGATCAGCGCCTTCTCGTACTCGTTGTTGAACAGGTAGGTGGCGCCGTCGGTGAGGTTCCTGATGTCCTCGCCCTCCATCCGGGCGAGCTGCTGGGAGTAGTCGGCGGCGAAGGGGATGCCGCGGGTGCGGCACTCCTCGGTGTGCCGCACCATCGCCTCGGGGTCGTCGGCGCCGATGTGCACGAGGTCGAGACCGCCGGCCCGGTCGGCGACGGTCTTCAACTCGATCAGCCGGGCCTCGCTCATGGCGCCGGTGTAGAAGGAGCCGATCTGGTTGTGGTCGGCGTCGGTGGTGCAGACGAAGCGCGCCGTGTGCAGGAGCTCGGAGATGCGGACGGCGGTGGTGTCCACGCCGTGCCGGTCGAGCCAGTCGCGGTACTCGTCGAAGTCGGCGCCGGCGGAGCCCACCAGGATCGGCCTGGCGCCGAGCTGCCCCATGCCGAAGCAGATGTTGGCGGCGACCCCGCCGCGCCGCACCTCCAGCGAATCGACCAGGAACGACAGCGAGACCGTGTGCAGCTGGTCGCCGACCAGTTGGTCGGCGAAGCGGCCTGGGAACGTCATCAGATGGTCGTTGGCGATGGAACCGGACACGGCGATGCGCACGATGGGGTCGCTCCCGGGAGAGTCGTCGAAGGGAGGACAAGGTTATCGGCCCGGGAACCTGGCACCGCCAGGGTCCGTCCAACGGTCATATCAAATGACCTGTCTACGTGACCGATCAGCGGGGAGAGCACGTGGCTGACGACGAGACCTCCGAAACGTCGGAATCGCCGGAATCACCAGAATCGCCGGAGCCGAGGCGCCGCCGATGGCCTGCGGTGACGGCGGTGGCCGCCGCGGTCACCCTGATCGCGGGCGGCGTCTTCGGGGCGCAGGGCCTGTGGGGTGACGGGAGTTCCGCCCCCGAGACGCAACCGGCGGGCTCGGGCGGCCGCGTCGCCCCCGAGGGGGCCCTGCCGTTGGACGACCCGGCCGGCCTGCCAGGGGGGTCGTACGCGGCGCTGGTGCCGGCGGGCGAGCTGCCTGACGCGCCGGAACGCGCCTCGATCCACCGCTACCAGGACGGCGCGGTCACCGAGGAGGCGGCGGCCGGCCTCGCCGAGGCACTCGGGGTGGACGGCGAGGTGCGGGAGTCGTCGGGCGACACCTGGACGGCGGCCGGCCCGGACGCCGAACTGCCGCCACTGACGGTGCTCCGGCAGGCGCCCGGCTTCTGGACCTACGGCGGCGCGATGTCCGCGGCCGACCCGACGGCCACCGAGTCGGCGGAGCCGATCGGCGCCGACGAGGCGCTGCGCGCCGCCGAACCCCTGCTCTCGGCCCTCGGCCTGGACGCCGACACGGCGCGGCTGAACGCGGACCAGGTGGCCGGCTCGACGCGCACCGTGGAGGCGGTGCCGCTGGTGGACGACCTGCCGACGGTCGGCCTCGAGACGGAGCTCCAGTACGCCGCCGACGGCTCACTGCTGATGGCCTCCGGCGCGTTGGCCCTCCCCGAGCCTGCCGAGGATCGGAGCACGATCGGCGCCCAACAGGCGCTCGACGCCTACAACGCCAACCCCGACCGCGCCATGGTCGCGCCGGCCGAGCCACAGTGCGTGGGCCCCGCCGAGCCGATGCCGCCGGCGGACGGCGAACCGCTGGAGTGCGGACCCACCACCGAGGACGACAAGCCCGAGAACGCGGAGGCCTCGGCCGAACTGGGCCTGGTCCTGCACCAGTCGGACGGCGCGCCGGTGCTGGTGCCGTCCTGGCTGTTCACCACCGACGACGGCCTCACGACGAGCTGGCCGGCCGTCGAGTACCACGTCGAACCGACCGCCGAGTCCGGCGAGGGCTCCCCCGGCGAGTCCGGCGACAGCGGCGTACAGCCGGCGGACCCGGGCCCGATCGAGGAGACCGGCATGACGGTCGACTCCTACGCCCCGGACGCCGAGTCCCTGACGATCACCTTCTGGGCGGGCGTCTGCGACGAGTACACCCTGGTCGCCGAGGAGTCGGACGACACGGTCCGCGTCACGGTGGAACCCGTCTCCCCCGACCCCGGCCGCGACTGCATCGCCCTGGCCGAACAGCAGACCGGCGAACTCACCCTGACCACCCCCATCGCCGACCGCACCCTCCTCGACCAATCCGGCCAGGAGATCCCCACGACCGACTGACCCCCGACCTTGGGGTTTCTCCCGCCCACCCACCCCACCCTTTCGGCGCGCTCCGCGCGATCCGGCCCTGACGGGCCAACGGCCCGCCCCCGCCGCGCGGAGCGCGGAAAGGGGCGGGCTCAGGGGGGAACCACGCGGAGCGGGACCGGGCGGCGCAGCCGCCATCCCCCGCCGGCCCGCCAGGGCCCACCACGCGAAGCGCGTCAAAGGGGCTCGTGGGGGCACCTCCCAGCCTCCCCCAGACTCCGTCCGGGGGGACCCCCATGGCTGGAGGGTGGGGCACGACCCGCGAAGCGCCGCCCGGCACAGCCCCGGCCCGCAGGGCCTACCACCACACGGAGCGCGGCCGGCGGCACACCCGCCCCTCCCAACCCACCAGGGCCCACCGCGCACAGCGCGCCAAAGGGGCGGGAGCGGGGAGCAACTCGCGAAGCACCACAAGCCCCGCGCCATCGGCGCACCCACGGCCCGCAGGGCCTACCGCGCGCAGCGCGCCCACGCGGAGCGCGGCCGGCGGCACACCCGCCCCTCCCAACCCACCAGGGCCCACCGCGCGAAGCGCGGAAAGGGGCGGGTGGGGGCACCACCCAGCCTCCCCCAGACTCCGTCCGGGGGACCCCCATGGCTGGGAGAGGGTGGGGCACGACCCGCGAAGCGCCGCCTGGCACAGCCCCGGCCCGCAGGGCCTACCACCACACGGAGCGCGGCCGGCGGCACAGCCGCCACTCCCAGCCCACCAGGGCCCACCGCGCGGAGCGCGGAAAGGGGCGGGTGGGCGGGGGAAACCGCCGCCGGTCGGAGAAAAGCCGGCAGCGCCCCACCAGCCCAAGGCCGGCACGGCGCTGCGGAACCTTCGAGGCGCTCCAGCCGCAAGGCGGAGACCGTCAGCTGAAAGAGTCCCCACACGCGCACGAACCCGTCGCGTTCGGGTTGTCGATCGTGAAGCCCTGCTTCTCGATCGTGTCGACGAAGTCGATCGACGCGCCGCCGAGGTAGGGCGCGCTCATGCGGTCCGTGACGACCTTGACGCCGTCGAATTCCTTCACGACGTCCCCGTCGAGCGAGCGCTCGTCGAAGAAGAGCTGGTAGCGCAGACCGGAACACCCGCCGGGCTGGACCGCCACGCGGAGCGCGAGGTCGTCACGCCCCTCCTGCTCGAGCAGGCTCCTGACCTTCGCCACGGCCGTGTCGGAAACGAGAATGCCGTCGTCGACGGTCTTTTCCGTTACGGACATCTGCGTATCTCCCGGGTAGTACGGAATGCTCTGGCAGCGTGCTGCAACAGACGCCCGCTCCGATCTATTCCGGTGCCGGCGCGTCATTTTCTCCTCTCATGCTCGCACACCCCACACCGATGGCGGAATGCGTCACAGTGACGCTATCGGTCTCGTCAGACTGACGCGAAGGAGTTATGATCCATTGCGTCAATACGACGATAAAGGAAGGGTGCGTGCCATGAACACCGCCCAGACACTGGGCGTCGAGCCCACTCCGCTCGCCCTGCTGCTGCTCGGCCGGGACGCCGATCCGGCGAGCGAGCGTGGTGTCGACTGCCCGGGTGACCTGCCGGCCCCGTCCGACCCGGACCTGGTGGAGCGGGCGCGGGCCGCCAAGGCGCGGCTCGGCGACCGGGTCTTCGTCCTCGGCCACCACTACCAACGGGACGAGGTCATCCAGTTCGCCGACGTCACGGGCGACTCGTTCAAGCTGGCCAGGGACGCCGCCGCCAGGCCCGAGGCGGAGTACATCGTCTTCTGCGGCGTGCACTTCATGGCCGAGTCGGCCGACATCCTCACCTCGGACGCCCAGCAGGTGGTGCTGCCCGATCTGGCCGCCGGCTGTTCGATGGCCGACATGGCCACCGGCGAGCAGGTCGCCGAGGCGTGGGACGTGCTGACCGAGGCCGGCGTCGCCGCCGACACGGTGCCGGTGACGTACATGAACTCCTCGGCCGACATCAAGGCGTTCACCGGCCGGCACGGCGGCACCGTCTGCACCTCGTCGAACGCCCGCCGCGCCCTGGAGTGGGCCTTCGACCAGCGGCCCGAGGGGGCGGGCAGGGTGCTCTTCCTGCCCGACCAGCACCTGGGCAGGAACACCGCCGTCCGCGATCTCGGCATGTCCCTCGACGACTGCGTCGTCTACAACCCGCACCGGCCGAACGGCGGGCTCACCGCGGAGCAGCTGCGGAACGCCCGGATGATCCTGTGGCGCGGGCACTGCTCGGTGCACGGCAGGTTCTCGCTCGACTCGGTGAACGAGGTCAGGGCCCGGATACCCGGCGTCCAGGTGCTGGTGCACCCGGAGTGCAGGAACGAGGTGGTGGCGGCCGCCGACCACGTGGGCTCGACCGAGCACATCATCCGGATGCTGGACGCCGCCCCGGCCGGCAGCAAGTGGGCCATCGGCACCGAGCTCAACCTGGTGCGGCGGCTCGCCGACCGCTACGCGCCGGAGGGCAAGGAGATCGTCTTCCTGGACCGCACGGTCTGCTTCTGCTCCACGATGAACCGGATCGACCTGCCGCACCTGGTGTGGGCGCTCGAGTCGCTGGCGGACGGGCGGGTGGTCAACCGCATCCAGGTGGACGCCGAGACGGAGCACTACGCGAAGCTCGCCCTGGAGCGCATGCTGGCACTGCCCTGACCGGCGGGCCACGATGGGGGCATGCTGCTGCGCCAGGTACGTGACTCCCGCGCCGACGCCGAGGCCGTCCGGCAGGTGGTGCTCGCGGCGCGCGGCGAGGCGGCCGAGGAGTGGTCGCCGCCGCGCACCGCGCGCTTCCACCGCCGGGCCAGGCATCTGGCCGGCACCGACCCCGGCGGCTGCTGGCTGGCCGAGGACGCGGCGGGGCGGCCGGTCGGCGCGGCGCTGGCCAGCCGCCGGGAGGGCCTGTGGGGTCTCTCGCTGCTGGTGGTGGATCCCGGGGCCCGTGGCAAGGGCGTGGGCACCGCGCTGCTGCGGCGGGCCATGGCGCACGCCGGGGGCACGCTGCGCGGCATGATCTGCGGCTCGGGCGACCCCCTGTCGGCGCGGGTGCACCGGGCCGCCGGGTTCACGCTGCACCCGGTGATGCGGCTGACCGGCACGGTCGACCCGTCGCGGCTGACCGCGCCTGACGGCCCGGCGATCGAGGGCGGCCCGGCGCAGATCGACCTGATGGACTCGGTGGACCGCCGGCTGCGCGGCGGCGCCCACGGCCCCGACCACGCGGAGCTGCTGCTGCACTGCCGGGTGGTGGTGGCGGACGACCTGGGCGGCAGCGGCTACTGCTACCTGGACGACGAGGGCACCGTGGAGCTGCTGGCCGCCACCTCGCGGCGGATCGCGGTGCGGCTGCTGGCCTCGGCGCTGCTGAGCCGCCCGCCGGGGGCCGCGGCGAGCGTGCCCCGGCTGACGGCGGAGCAGGAGTGGGCGGTGGACGTGGGCCTGGCCGCCGGCCTCGAGCTGGCACCCGGCGGCTATCTGTGCCTGCGCGGGATGCGCCCGCCGGCCCCGTACATCCCGTCCGCCGCCTTCCTCTGAGCCGCCGCGGCGGCCGCGCCACCGACCGCGCGGCGCGCGGCGGTTCAGCCGGAGCGGGGCTTGACCAGGCCGGTCTCGTAGGCGGTGACCACCAGCTGGGCCCGGTCCCTGGCGGAGAGCTTGGTCAGCAGCCGGTTGATGTGGGTCTTGACGGTCAGCGGGCTGACGGAGAGCCGCTTGGCGATCTCGTCGTTGGAGAGCCCACCTGCCACCTCGACCAGCACCTCGCGCTCCCGGGCCGTCAGCACGTCGAGGGTGGAGTCGTCCAGCGACTCGCCGCCGTCGCTCTGGGCGAGGAAGCGGGCGATCAGGCCCCGGGTGGCGGTCGGCGAGAGCAGCGACTCGCCGTCGGCGGCCAGCCGGATCGCGGCGAGCAGCTCCTCCGGCTCCGCGCCCTTGCCGAGGAACCCGGAGGCGCCGGCCCGCAGCGCCTGCACCACGTAGTCGTCGGACTCGAAGGTGGTCAGGATGACCACCCGCACCGCGGCGAGCGTCGGGTCGGCGCTGATGGCCCGGGTGGCGGCGAGGCCGTCCATGCCGGGCATCCTGATGTCCATCAGCACCACGTCGGCGCCGGCCTCGCGGATCACCCGCAGCGCCTCGGCGCCGTCCGACGCCTCGCCGGTGACGGTCATCTCCGGATCCGAGTCGACCAGCACCCGGAACGCGCTTCGCAGCAGGGCCTGGTCGTCCGCCAGCACCACCCTGATCACAGCACCACCCTGGTCACGCCATCTTCCTGTTCACGATCCCTCGGGACCCCTCGGGCCGGTGCTCAACCGCACCAGCCGACCTTCGAGCTCCCCGGCCCGCCACGCGCCACCTCGTTCTCCGCGTCCGACGCGCCCGGTGGGCGCAGCGGCAGCGTGACCCGCACCCGGAAGCCGCCCTCGTCCCTCGGGCCGGTCTCGCAGGTGCCGTGCAGCGCGGCGGCCCGCTCCCGCATCCCGGTGAGGCCGTGGCCGCTGCCCATGCCGCCGAGCCCGGCGGCCGGGGCCGCGGCGACGCGGTCGCGGCGCGGGCCGTCGTCCTCCACGGTGATGTCGAGGAGCGGGTCGACGGCGACCCCGCGGCGCACGATGCGGACCCGGGCGCTCGACTCGGCGCCGGCGTGCTTGTGGACGTTGGTCAGCGCCTCCTGGACCACCCGGTAGGCGGCCAGGTCGACGGCGGACGGCAGCGGCCCGTCGGCCGCCGGCGCGTGCACCGAGACGGCCATCCCGGCCTTGGTGAAGCCCTCCACCAGCTCGTCGAGCACGGCCAGGCCCCTGGCGGGCTCGGTCGGGGCGATCGGCTCGTCCTGCTGGCGGAGCAGCCCGACGGTGGTCTGCAACTCGCCGAGGGCCCGCCGGCTGGCCTGCCGGATGTGGCCGAGCGCTTCCTTGGCCTGGTCGGGGCGGGTGTCCATGACGTGCGCGGCGACGCCGGCCTGCACGTTGACCAGGGCGATGTGGTGGGCGACGACGTCGTGCAGCTCGCGCGCGATCCGCAGCCGCTCCTCGGCCACCCGCCGCCTGGCCTCCTCCTCGCGGGTGCGCTCGGCACGCTCGGCCCGCTCCCGGATGGCGTCGACGGCGGCCCGCCGGTGCCGCACCGCCTCGCCGAGCGTGGCGGCCAGCCCCAGCCAGGCGACGATGCCCAGGTTCTCCGAGACGTACCAGGGCTGGGCGCCGAGCAGCATGGTGGCCGGGATGAACGCGGCGACGGTGACCAGGGCGACCCGGAAGGTGGTGTGCCGGTCGGTGCGCATGGCGACCGTGAAGACCGCGATCACCACCGTCATGGCGAGCGACGCGTGCCGCTCGCTCGGCGGGTGCGACTGGGTGCCGAGGACCAGTTCGAGCATGCTGAGCGCGCTGACCACGGCCAGCACCCTCATCGGCGACACCCGCCTGGCCGCCAGGGCGGCGGAGGCCAGCAACGTGAGCACCACGGAGTGGGCGGGCAGCTCGCGCTTGCCGAAGCCCGGGGTGCCGCCTGAGGAGGCCATCGTGACGGACGCGACGATCACGACCACGAACACGAGGACCGCGATCATCGCGTCCAGCGCCAGGGGGTGCACCCGCAGCCAGTGGTGGGCGCGGGCGCCTTGTTCGGGAGTCACGTCGGCGGTCTCGGTCGGCTCAGTCGGGGATCAGGCCGTCTTCGGTGAGCATGGCCCGCACCTCGTCGATGGTGGCGTCGGGTGCGGGCAGGATCAGCTCGGAGGGCTCGAGGGCGTCGTCGGGCAGCGGGGTGCCGAGCTTCCTGACGGCCGCGAGCAGCGCGCCGAGGGTGCGCCGGAAGCCGTCCAGATCGCCGGACTCGACCTCGGCGAGCAGCTCGTCGTCGAGCTTGTTCAGCTCGGGGAAGTGGCTGTCGGCCAGCCGGACCTGCCCCTCCCCCATGATCCGCACGATCATGATGCCCTCCGTCTTTCGTGTAGGGGCCCTGCCGTCTCGTCGGGGGTGGTCACGGCCGGGCGGCGGTCACTGCTTGTCGAGCCGAGGGGAGCTCTGCTGCTCCTGTCGCTCCTCGTTCGTGCCGCCGCCCTCGATGGCCTGGCGCCCGGCGGAGCTGCCGCCGGAGAGCTCGGCCTTCATCCGCTCCAGCTCGAACTCGACGTCCGCGTTGCCCGAGATCCGGTCGAGCTCGGCCGTGATGTCGTCCTTGGAGCTGCCGGTCACGTCGTCCAGGGCGCCGGAGGCGACGAGCTCGTCGAGCGCACCGGCGCGGGCCTGGAGCTGGGCGGTCTTGTCCTCGGCGCGCTGGATGGCCAGGCCGACGTCGCCCATCTCCTCGGAGATGCCGGAGAACGCCTCGCCGATCCTCGTCTGCGCCTGGGCCGCCGTGTAGGTGGCCTTGATCGTCTCCTTGCGGGTGCGGAACGCGTCCACCTTGGCCTGGAGCCGCTGGGCCGCAAGGGTGAGCTTGTTCTCCTCGTTCTGCAGCGTCTCGTGCTGCTGCTGGAGGTCGGTGATCTGCTGCTGCAGCCCGGACCGCCTGGTCAGCGCCTCGCGGGCCAGATCCTCGCGGCCCAGCGCCAGCGCCTTCCTGCCCTGCTCCTCGAGCTTCCCCGACTGGCCGTTGAGCTGGTTCAGCTGGAGCTCGAGCCGCTTGCGCGAGGTCGCCACGTCCGCGACGCCACGCCGCACCTTCTGGAGCAGCTCCAGCTGCTTCTGGTACGAGTAGTCGAGCGTCTCGCGCGGATCCTCGGCCCGGTCAAGGGCCTTGTTGGCTTTCGCGCGGAAGATCATCCCCATCCGCTTCATCACACCGCTCATGGGCCTCGCGCGCCCCCTTCATACCGGGCTCGAACCTGTGACCATTCCTACTGATCCCCTACTACCCTACGGGTCGCCTCTCCATTAGCGCATCGCTCGGCGACGAATCGCTCCTACCTCAGAACGATTGCTGAGCGGCCGTTCTACACCCTGCGGCCTGGTCTGCCCCCTCCTGGCGGGGTCCGTTGCGTGATCGTGCCGGTCGCCCCGGGTCGTCACGCGGAGCGAGACCGTAGTCTTGGGGTTGTGTTCCGAAGCCGTTCGAAAGAAGATCAGGCCCGCTCCGCCGATGCCGAGCGGGAGGAGTCCCGCGGCCGCGACCCGCAGGCACCCAAGGGCCGGCCCACGCCCAAACGCAGCGAGGCCGAGGCGTTGCGGCGTGCCGTGGTGAAGCCGTCCACCAACCGCAAGGAGGCGTCCAAGCGGGCCAGGGAGCAGCGGCGCACCGCGATGAACAAGCAGCGGGAGGCGTTGCTCTCGGGCGACGAGCGCCACCTGCCGGCCCGTGACCGGGGCAGGGTGCGGCGCTTCGTCCGGGACTTCGTGGACACCAAGTGGCACGTGGCCGAGTACTTCCTGCCGATCGCCGTGCTGATCCTGGTGCTGAGCATGCTGCCGTCGCTGGCCGCGCGGAACATCGCGCTGCTGATGTGGCTCGCGGTGATCGTGATGATCGTCTTCGACTCGTTCCTGATGAACCGCCGCCTGAAGAAGCAGCTGCGCGCCAGGTTCCCCGACGAGAACCTGCGCGGCACCACGGCCTACGCCCTGATGCGCACCATGCAGATGCGGCGCATGCGGCTGCCCCGCCCGCAGATCAAGCGCGGCGAGGAGCCCCGCTAGTCCCTTTCCGGGCGAGCGGGTCGCCCGAACGGCTGGCCGTCGCTCGCGGGTCGCGTGGGCGGCGGCCAGACTGCCGTTGTGAGACGGCGCACCGGTTCCCGAGCGAGCGCGTGGCAGGCCGTGGGCTGCGCGGCGGCCCTGCTGCTGGCCGGCGGCTGTACTGACGGCTCGTCCGAGGCGCGGGGCGGCACCACCGTGCCGCACGCCATCCCCGGCGACCTCCAGGCCACCTACCAGGACGTGGTACACGACGTGCTGCCCTCCGTCGTGCAGATCACCGCCGGGGACGGCCTGGGCTCCGGCATCGTCTACGACGGCTCAGGCCACATCGTCACCAACGCGCACGTGGTGGGGGACGGCCGGGACTTCGAGGTGCTGCTGGCCACCAGCCAGACGGCGCAGCCGGCCCGGCTGGTGGCCTCCTACCCGCCGCAGGACCTGGCGGTCATCAAGCTCACCGACCCGCCTGACGGGATGCGGGCCGCGGACTTCGCCGACTCCTCGCGGGTGGAGGTCGGCCAGATCGTGCTGGCGATGGGCAACCCGCTGGGCCTCGCGTCCAGCGTCACCCAGGGCATCGTCTCCGCCGTCGGCCGCTCGGTCAGCGAGGGCGAGGGCCAGGCCACGCTCGGCAACATGGTGCAGACGTCGGCCGCGATCAACCCGGGCAACAGCGGCGGCGCGCTCGTCGACCTGTCGGGCACGGTGATCGGCATCCCCACCCTGGCCGCCAGGGACCCGGGTCTCGGCGGCGGCCAGGCGCCAGGCATCGGCTTCGCGATCCCCTCCTCCACCGTGACCTTCCTGGCCGACCAGATGATCGACCACGGCCGCGTCGAGGACTCGGGGCGCGCGGCGCTCGGCGTCTCCGCGCGCACCGTGCTCGGCGACGGCTTCGAACCGGCCGGCGCCGCGCTCGTCGACGTCACCGAGGAAGGCCCGGCCGCCAAGGCCGGGCTGCGCCCCGGGGACGTGCTGGTGAAGCTGGGCACGGAGCCGATCACCGACGTGGTGACGCTCTCCGAGGCGCTGGCCACCCACCGGCCGGACGACACGGTGGAGGTCAGGTACCTGCGGGACGGCGAGCGCAGATCAGCCGACGTCACCCTCGGCGAGGCGTGAACGCTCAGCTGGAGGGACGGGAACCGCGGGCAGGCCGTGGCCGGTGTGGCTGGTGGCGCCTCGCGGGAGGACCGTCTCCCGTCGCGTTCCCGCGCTCTCGCGGGGTACGACGGCGTGCGCGACGGCCACGAGGTCGCGAGGTCGCCGAACCGTCGATCTCCGCCGCCCCCGGTGGGCTCCGCGGCTCACTCGTCCAGGGCGGAGTGCAGGCTCATCGGGCCGTAGATCTTCGTGCCGTCCTCGAGCAGCGTCACCTGGTCGACGCCCTCGTCGAGCAGTTCGCCCCAGATCTCGCCGATCCAGGACTCCGCGTCGCCCTGGGTCCCGAAGTCGCCCGGGTCCTGGGAGGGCTCCGTCGACGTGCCGTCCGCCTTCTCGAACCGCCACTCCCAAGCCATGCACGCCTCCTGATGAACCATCCGGCCGCGACTTCCTGATCGCAGACTAAATCACGGGTCGGGCCCGCGGGGCACTACCGCGCGCATCAGCACGCCGAGCCCGACGATCCGCGAGGATCGGCACATGGACGTCACCCTGCTCGGCACCGGCGCCCCGGCCGGCCTCCCCCGCCCCGGCTGCCCCTGCGCCCGCTGCGCCAGGGCGCTCGGCGCCGACGTCCGCACGGCCACCTCGCTGCTGGTGGACGGGGTGCTGCTGCTCGACCTGACGCCGGGCGCGGCGCTGGCCGCCGCGCGGGCCGGGCGGTCGCTCACCGGGGTGCGGCAGGCGCTGCTGACCCACCCGCACGACGGGCCGGCGCTGGAGCTGCCGCCCGGCCTGCCGGGGCCGTTGCGGCTGCCGGACGGCCGGGACCTGGCGCTGCTCAGCGGGCACCGGATCACCGCCGTCGCGGTGGACATCCCGGGCACCGGCTACGCCGTCACCGGGCCGGGCGGCGGCCGGCTGCTCTACCTGCCGCCCGGCGCGGCGCCCGCCGGCCTCGCGGACGGCCGGCCCTACGACCTGTGCCTGCTGGACGTCGTCGGCCGCCCCGACGCGCTGGCCAGGCTGCGGGCGGCCGGCGCGGTGGCGCTGACCACCGACGTGGTCGCGGTGCACCTGGACCACGACGTGCCGCCGGGGGCCGAGCTGCGCCGCCGCCTGGCCGCGGCCGGCGCCCGCGCCGTGCCCGACGGCCGCACGCTGACGGTCGGCGACTTCCGCGAGGTGCCGGAACTCCCGCGCCGCACCCTGGTGTTGGGCGGGGCGAGGTCGGGGAAGTCGGCGGAGGCCGAACGGCGGCTCGTCACCTTCCCCGGCGTCGTGTACGCGGCCACCGGCGGGGAGCGAGCCGGCGACCCCGAGTGGCGGGACCGGGTGGCGGGACACCGGGAGCGGCGGCCGGCGAGCTGGTCCACGGTCGAGACCCGCGACCTGGTGCCGCTCCTCGAACAGGACGACGCGGGGCCGCTGCTGATCGACTGTCTGGCGCTCTGGCTGACCGACGCGCTGGACTCGGTGGGCGCCTGGGAGGGCCGCGGCGCCACGGAACTGGCGGCCAGGACGGCCGCCCTGGTCGCGGCGGTCAGGGCCACCCGGCGCCAGGTGGTGCTCGTCAGCAACGAGGTCGGCTCAGGCGTGGTGCCGGCCACCTCCTCCGGACGCCGCTTCCGCGACGAACTCGGCCGCCTCAACGCGGCCGTGGCGGCCGAGTGCGAACAGGTACTCCTGCTCACGGCCGGTTGCGCGACGACGCTGCGCGGCTGAGCCACGCTCCGGGGGCGCGAGCCGGAGCGATACCCTCGTTTGCCATGAGCGACGGCGGTGTGAACCTCGATGACTTCGGCGATCTCATCGAGCGGCCGAGTGCCAGGCTCCGGCGGCAGGCCGAGGAGCGGCGGGCCCGGCTGGGCGTGCCTCCCAAGGCGCTCGGCCGGCTCGACGAGATCGGTGCCTGGCTGGCCGCGGCCCAGGGCCGGGTGCCGGTGGCCCCGATCGAGCGCCCCAGGGCGGTGCTGTTCGCGGGCGACCACGGGATCGCCTCACTCGGCGTCTCGGCCCGTCGGGCCGGCGGCGCCACGGCCCTCGTCCGGGACGCGCTGGACGGCGTCAGCCCGGCCGCCGTGCTGGCCCGCCAGGCCGGCGTCCCGCTGCGGATCGTCGACCTGTCGCTCGACTGCCCGGCCGACGAACTCCCCGCCGACGTCAGCCGGCACCGGGTCAGGCGCGGCTCTGGCCGCCTCGACATCGAGGACACGCTGACGGCCGAGGAGGCCGAGCAGGCGTTCCGCACCGGCATGGCCATCGCCGACGAGGAGGCCGACTCGGGCACCGACCTGCTGGTGCTCGGCGACATCTCGGTCGGCGGCACGACCGCCGCAGGCGTCCTCGTCGCGGCCATGTGCGGCACGGACGCCTCCATGGTGACCGGCCGCGGCGGGCTCCACATCGACGACCTGACCTGGATGCGGAAGTGCGCCGCCATCCGCGACGGCCTCCGCCGGGCCCGCCCGGTGCTCGGCGACCAACTGCGCCTGCTGGGCGCCGTGGCCGGCGCCGACCTGACCGCGATGACGGGCTTCCTGCTCCAGTGCGCGGTCCGGCGCACGCCGGTGGTCCTCGACGGCGTCGTCTCGGTGGCCTGCGCCCTGGTCGGCCAGCGCATCGCGTTCCGCGCCCCCGACTGGTGGCTGGCCGGCCACGCCAGCGGCGAGCCCGGCCAGTCCAAGGCGCTCGACCGGATGGCGATGGAGCCCATCCTCGACCAGAACGTCACCGTCGGGGAGGGCACCGGAGCGCTCCTCGCCCTCCCCCTGATCCGCGCGGCGGCCGCGTTGGCGGCCGAACTCCCGGAGGCGGACCGGGAACTGGACGCGACCGCGACGTAGGCACGGCGCGGGGTTTCCCCCCACCCACCCCTTGTTCCGCGCTTCGCGCGGGTGGGCCCTGGCGGGCCGGCCGGCGCCTGTGGCGTGGGGTGGGTGCCCCGCGCTCCGCGCGGGGTTTTCCCCACCCACCCGCCCCTTTCCGCGCTTCGCGCGGTGGGGCCCGGCGGGCCAAGGCGGCTGCGCCGCCCGGCCCTGCGGGGCTCTGCCCCGTCAGGGGGCACGTGCTCCCGCCCCAGGGCGGATGCGCCCCGGCAGGGGGCACGCGGGCCCGGCCTTCGGCGGCTTCGCCGCCGGGCCGGCGGCCCGTTACCGCGCGAGGCCACCTGCCAAGGGCTCGTGGGGGCACCTCCCAGCCTCCCCCAGACTCCGTCCGGGGGGACCCCCATGGCTGGGGGAGGGTGGGCGCGGCCGCACCGCTGCGCACGGCCGCAGGCCGACACGGCCGCAGGGCCCCAACAAGGCGGCTACGCCGCCGTTGGGCCCCCGCGGGCCACCGCCCGCGCGCAGCGCGCGCCACCCCGCGGCAGCGGAAAGGGCGGGTGGGTGGGGAGAAACCGGCCGTCAGGCCGTCGGGGCTGGCAGGGCCGGCACGCCCGACCCGCGGGCGCGGAGCCAGGCCGTGGTCTCCGCGGGCGGCATCGCCGCCGCGACGAGCCAGCCCTGGACCGCGTCGCAGCCGAGATCCCGGAGCCGCTCCCACGTCTCGTCGTCCTCGACGCCCTCCGCGACGACCACCAGCCCCAGCGAGTGCGCCAGTTCCACCGTGCAGCGGACGATCTCCGCGTCCTCGCTGTCCACCGTGAGGCGGGCCACGAAGGAGCGGTCGATCTTGAGTTCGCTGACGGGGAGGCGCCGCAGGTGGACCAGGGAGGAGTAGCCGGTGCCGAAGTCGTCCAGCGACATCCGGACGCCGTGGCCGGTGAGCCCGGCCAGCGTGTCGGCTGCCTGCTGCGGGTCCTCCAGCATCACGTGCTCGGTGATCTCCAGTTGGAGGGAGCCGGCCGGGACGCCGTGGCGGGCGAGGCGGGCGGCGACCGCGCCGGCGAAGCCTGGGGTGTAGACGTCGCGCGGCGAGACGTTGACCGCGACCGGCACCGTCAGGCCGGCTGAGCGCCACCGCGCGACCTGCCGGAGCGCCGTCTCCAGGACGTACTCCGTCAGCCGCGGCATCAGCCCTGACGTCTCGGCGATGGCGATGAACTCGTCGGGCGGGATCCGGCCCCGGTCCGGGTGTTGCCAGCGGACCAGCGCCTCGAGCCCCTCGACCTCGCCGTCGAAGCGGACCTTGGGCTGGTAGTGCAGCTCGACCTCGCCGGCTTCCAGGGCCCGCCGCAGGTCGCCGAGGAGCGCGAGGCGGTCGGGGGTGTTGCTGTCGCGGCTGGCGTCGTAGACCTCGACGCCGCTGCGGTCGTTCTTGGCGCCGTACATGGCGACGTCGGCCCGGCGCAGCAGGCCCTCGGCCTCGGGGGCGTGGTCGGGGAAGACCGCGACGCCGGCGCTGGCCTCGATCACCATGGTGAGGCCGTCGAGTTCGAGGGGGGCGCTGAGCGAGCCGAGGACGGCGCGGGCGGTGCGTTGCGCGCTGGTCGCGGAGTCCACCGCGGGCAGCAGCACGGCGAACTCGTCGCCGCCGAGCCTGGCCGCCTCCGCGTTGGCGGGCAGTTGGCGCCGGATGCGGTCGGCGATCTGCAACAGGAGCTGGTCGCCGGTGAGATGGCCGAGGGTGTCGTTGACCGAGCGGAAGCTGTCGAGGTCGATCAGGATCAGCGCGGCGCGCTCGCCGGCCCGGTCGGCCTCGTCGAGGGCGACCCGGGTGCGCTCCAGCAGCCACTGCCGGTTGGGGAGGCCGGTCAGCGGGTCGAGGAGCTGGTCCTCGGCGCGGTCCCTGGCCATCCAGAAGGTCGAGTCGAGGGCTATCAGCGGCACCACGAACAGCGGGAGCAGCAGCGGCTTGTGGGCGGCGACCACCACGATCAGGGGAACGATGCACAGCAGTGCGACCGCCACCAGGGCCTGCCGGGCCAGCACGCCGCTGGCGAGCGAGGCCAGGCCGCCCGGCGGGTCGCTGCTCAGCCACAGCAGGGTGCGGGTGATCAGCAGGTAGGCGGCGGCGCCCAGGAGTAACTGCGGGACGGTGGTGGGCTCCCAGGCGGACGGCTCCCAGCGGTTCTCGATGCTGGGGCGGTTTCCCCAGGCGGCCAGGGCGAGGGCGGCCGCGCCTATGCCGAGGACGTCGATGGCGCCGTGCAGCAGGGCCTCCCGGCGGCGCCCGCGGCGGGCGGCCCCGACGACGCTGACCACGGCCAGGCTGACGAGCACGGCGGGCACCCAGCCGTAGAGCAGCAGCATCGCCAGGGCCAGCGCCGCGCCCGAGCCGCTGCCGCCGCTCCACCAGCGGTCCCGCCCCCAGGCCACCAGGTGGGCCACGATCAGCGCGGTGAGGACGGCGAAGCCCCACCCCGGGCGGTCGCCGGGGAACACCGCGTGGCCGCCGGCCACCAGCCGGACGATGCCGATGGCCAGGGCGATGCCGGCGGCGGCCGGCAACGCCGGCCTGATGTATCGGGACAGCCACGCGTGATCGCGTGGTGGGGGCCGTCTCCCCCCGGGAGCTGACTGCATTCGGGTCCCTCTCACGGCCGTTCTCGCCCGCCCGCGACCGGGCGCACCACCCCACATTAGGCCGCCGGGCGCCGGCACGGGCAGGGAACACCGACGGTTACCGAAAGCACGTCGCGCGGTCGTATGTTCCTGGTATATGCCCCGGGTTCAGGAGTTCGACTCTCCGTCAGACGCTCCTTTCCCGCCCTCCTCCCGGGTCTCCTCCGCCTCCTCGGACCCGGCGGTCTCCTCCGCCTCGCCCGTCACCAGGGCGAGCTCCCGCGCCGCGTCCGGGCCCTGGTCGAGCAGCGCGCGGAAGCCGACCTCGTCGAGGACCGGCACCTTCAGCTGCACCGCCTTGTCGTACTTGGATCCCGGGCTCTCCCCCACGACCACGAAGTGCGTCTTCTTGGACACCGATCCGGTGACCTTCGCGCCCCGGCTCTGAAGGGCCTCCTTGGCGCCGTCCCTGGTGAAGCCCTGGAGGGTGCCGGTGACCACGGCGGTGATCCCGGCCAGCGGGCGCGGGCCGGCCTCCGCCGTGGACTCCGCTTCGAGCCGCACCCCGGCGGCCCGCCAGCGCTCCACGATCTCGCGGTGCCAGTCGACCGCGAACCAGTCCTTGAGGGAGGCCGCGATGGTGGGGCCGACGCCCTCGGTCGCGGCCAGCTCCTCCTCGCCGGCCTCGGCGATGCGGTCGAGCGAGCCGAACTCGCGGGCCAGTGCCTCGGCCGCCACCGGGCCCACGTGCCGGATGGAGAGGCCGGTGATGATCCTGGCCAGCGGCCGCTGCCTGGCCTCCCTGATCGCGTCGAGCATGGCCAGCGCGTTCTTCTTGGGCTCGCCCTGCTGGTTGGCGAAGAAGGTGACGACCTTCGGCTCCCCCGTCTCCGGGTCGCGCTTGGGCAGCCCCGTGTCCTGGTCGAGGACGTAGGACTTGATGGGCAGCAGCTCCTCGACCGTGAGCTCGAACAGCCGGCCCTCGTCGCGCAGCGGCGGCTCGGCCGGTTCGATCGGCTGGGTGAGGGCGGTGGCCGCGACATAGCCGAAGTGGTCGATGTCGAGGCATCTGCGGCTGGCCAGATAGAAGATCCGCTCCCGCAGCTGGGCCGGGCACGAGCGGGAGTTGGGGCAGCGCAGGTCGATGTCCCCCTCCTTCATGGGCCGCAGCGCGGTGCCGCACTCCGGGCAGTCGGCCGGCATCTCGAACTCGCGCTCGCTGCCGTCCCGCAGGTCGGCCACGGGGCCGAGGATCTCCGGGATCACGTCGCCCGCCTTGCGCAGCACCACCGTGTCGCCGATGAGCACGCCCTTGGCCCTGACCACCTCCTGGTTGTGCAGGGTGGCGAACTCGACCTCGGAGCCGGCCACGGTGACCGGCTCCACCACCGCGTACGGCGTGACCCGGCCGGTGCGGCCGACGCCCACCCGGATGTCGACCAGTGTGGTGTTGACCTCCTCGGGCGGGTACTTCCAGGCGATGGCCCAGCGGGGCGCCCGCGAGGTGCTGCCGAGCCGCCCCTGGAGCCGGATCTCGTCGAGCTTCACCACCACGCCGTCGATCTCGTGCTCCACGGCGTGCCGGTGCTCGCCGTAGTAGGCGATGAACTCCCGCACGCCATCGAGCGAGTCGACGACCTTCGCCGCCCTGGCGGTGGGCAGACCCCACTCCTTGAGCAGGTCGTACGCGTGGGAGAGCCGCTCGATCTCGAAGCCGTCGCGCGCGCCGATGCCGTGCACCACCATCTGGAGCGGGCGGCTCGCGGTGATCTTGGGATCCTTCTGGCGCAGCGAACCGGCCGCCGCGTTGCGCGGGTTGGCGAACGGCTTCTCGCCGGCGGCGACCAGCCGCGCGTTCAGCTCCTCGAAGCGCTCCATCGGGAAGAACACCTCGCCGCGGATCTCCACCAGCGCCGGCACCCGGTCGCCGTGCAGCCGCTGCGGCACCTCGGCGATGGTGCGCACGTTGGGCGTGATGTCCTCGCCGGTGCGGCCGTTCCCCCGGGTGGCGGCCCTGGTCAGCCGGCCGTGCTCGTACGTGAGGTTGACCGCGAGGCCGTCCACCTTGAGCTCGCAGAGGAAGTGGTAGGGGATGCCGGCCAGCTCCTCGGCGATCCGCTCGGCCCACGCGTCGAGCTCGGCGTCGTCGAACGCGTTGTCCAGCGAGAGCATGCGCTCCCGGTGGTCGACCGAGGTGAACTCCGTCTCGTAGGTGCCGGCGACCTGCTGCGTCGGCGAGTCGGGCGTGCGCAGCTCGGGGTGCTCGTCCTCCAGGGCCTGCAACTCGCGCAGAATCCGGTCGAACTCGGCGTCGCTGATGACCGGCGTGGTCACGTAGTAGCGGAAGCGGTGCTCCTCGACCTGCTCGGCGAGCCGGGCGTGCCGCTCCCTCGCCGCGGGCGGCACCGAGGACCGGGGCACGGAGGACTGCGGCACCGAGGCGCCTCCCACGGAGGGCTCGGCCTTGGCGGATTCGGCCACTGAACTCGTCTCCCGTCACTCAGGGTTGTCCGCGAGGGATCTCGCCGCCCGGACGCAGTGCTCCAACGCGGCCGCCGCGTACGCCGGGGTGGCGCCCGCGAGGCCGCAGGTGGGGGTGATGGCCACGGACTTCGCGAGAAGCTCCGGAGACAGCCCCAGCCTGCGCCAAAGCGATCTGACTCCACTGACAGTACCGGCCGGGTCTGACAATTCACCTGGCGTGGCGCCGGTGCCCGGGATGACGCCGGCGAAGAGCGCGGTGCCGCCCTCGACGGCCTCGCCGATCATGTCGTCGTCACGCTCGGTGAGTAGCCCGGCGTCGAAGGAGACGCCGGTGACGCCGGCCCTGCGGAGCAGCGCGAACGGCACGCCGGGCGCGCAGCTGTGCACCACCACCGGGTCGTCGCCGGCCACCGCGACCAGGCCGCGCAGCGTCTCCTCGGCCACCGCGCGGTCCACGGCCCGGTGGGTGCGGTAGCCGCTGGCGGTGGGCACCCGGCCGGTGAGCACGGCGGTCAGCGACGGCTCGTCGAGCTGGAGCACCACGGTGGCGCCCGGCACCCGGCGGCGCACCTCGGCGAGGTGGCCGCGCAGCCCCTCGGCCAGCGAGGCCGCCAGGTCCCGGCAGGCGCCGGCGTCGCCCAGCATGGCCTCGCCGTTGCGTCGTTCCAGGGCGGCGGCCAGCGTCCAGGGGCCAACCGCCGACACCTTGACCGCCCCCGTGTAGCCCTGGGTGAACTCCTCGAGCGCGTCCAGGTCCTCGCGGAGCCAGGCGCGGGCCCGCCGGGTGTCCCGGCCAGGACGGTCCCCGATCCGCCAGCCGCTCGGCTCGACCCGGGCGTACAGCTCGACCAGCAGGCCGGCCGTCCGCCCGATCATGTCCGCGCCCGGGCCGCGCGCGGGTAGCTCGGACAGGTGGAGCAGCGTCTCCAGGGAGCCGGCCACGATCCTGGCGGCCTCCCTGGCGTCCTCGCCCGGCATCGAGCCGACGCCGGTGGCCGCCGCCGGTCCCCAGGGGAAAGCGTTCGTTGAGGGTTCAGTCACGGGGACAACGTAGACAACGACGGCCGGCCGGTGGTCAGCCGGTGGGTCGCACCGTCAGGTCGGTGACCTCGGCGCCGCGCGGCAGGTCGAGCGCGGTGAGCACGGTGGTCGCGACGTCCGCCGTGGTCAGCCACCGCTCCGGCTCGTAGTCCCGGCCCTCCTGCCGGTGCACCTTCTCCTGCATGGGCGTCGCGGTACGGCCCGGGTAGACGGTCGTGACGCGCACCCCGTTGGCGGCCTCCTCGCCGCGCAGCGCGTCGGCGAGGGCGCGCAGCCCGTGCTTGCTGGCGGCGTACGCGCCCCACCCGGGGTAGGCGTGCAGCCCGGCGCCGGAGTTGATGAACACGACGTGGCCGGCGGCGGCGCGCAGTTGGGGCAGCAGCAGCCTGGTGAGCTCGGCCGGGGCGATCAGGTTGGTGGTGAGGGTGGAGTGCCAGACCTTGGTGCTGAGCTCGCCGACAGAGCCGAGGTCGACGACGCCCGCGCTGTGGATGAGCGAGTCGACGCGGTCCGGCGGGGACTGGTGGCCGAGCGCCCAGGAGAGCCGGTCGGGCTCACCGA
The DNA here is from genome assembly GCF_054783955.1 of Streptomyces mayteni. NCBI lineage: Bacteria > Bacillati > Actinomycetota > Actinomycetes > Kitasatosporales > Streptomycetaceae > Streptomyces > Streptomyces mayteni. The sequence goes on from NZ_BAAGPR010000070.1 coordinate 40,436, forward strand.
GATCGCCGACGAGGGTACGCGCGCCCGGGTAGAGCGCCTCGAGCTCCCGCGCGCGGCCCGCGTCGCGCGCCCACAGCCACACCTCGTCGCCCCGCTTGGTCAGCCGCTCCGCGACCGCCGCGCCGATTCCCGAACCTGCCCCTGTGATCACATGGGTTGCCATACGACCATGGTCTCCTACGGCCTGGGGCACGAGGAGGAGGACTGTCATGACTGCCATGCCTGCCATGGGATCGGGACGGGCTGCGGCGGCCGCCAGGACGGTGCGGATCGCGGTGGGTCAACTGGCCTCCGGGGTCTCGCCGAAGGAGAACCTGACGGCGATCGCACGGGACACCGAGCGGGCGGCGGACCAGGGCGCCGACGTGGTGGTGTTCCCCGAGGCCGCGATGGCGCGGTTCGGGATCCCGCTCGGCCCGGTCGCCGAACCACTCGACGGCCCCTGGGCGACGGCGGTCCGGGAGCTCGCGGCACGGACCGGAGTGCTGGTGGTGGCCGGCATGTTCACCCCCGCCGACGACGGCCGGGTCGCCAACACCCTGCTGATCACCGGCCGAGGCGTCGACACCCACTACGACAAGGTGCACCTCTTCGACGCGTTCGGCTTCGCCGAGTCGGCGACGGTCGCCCCCGGCGGGCGGGCCGTGACGGCCGATCTCGGCGACGTCCGGGTCGGGTTCGCCACGTGCTACGACGTCCGGTTCCCCGGCCTCTTCACCCGGCTCGCCGACGACGGGGCGCGGTTGATCCTGCTCCCCGCCTCCTGGGGCGCCGGACCTGGCAAGCTCGCGCAGTGGGACCTGCTGGTGCGGGCCCGCGCGCTCGACAGCACGTGCTGGATCGTGGCCGCCGGCCAGGCCGACCCGACGACGGTCGGGTCGGCGCCGAAGACGAAGGCGCCGACGGGGATCGGGCACAGCGCGGTCGTCTCGCCGCTCGGCGAGGTTCGCGCGCGGTTGGGGGCGGGGCCGGGGCTTCTGGTCCACGACGTGGACCTCACGGAGGTGGCGGCGGCCAGGGCGGCGGTCCCGGTCCTGGCGAACCGGCGCGATGTGGTGTGACGGGTTCCCCCCACCCACCCGCCCCTTGTTCCGCGCCCCGCGCGGGGCGGGGGTGCCCCGCGCTCCGCGCGGTGCTGTCCCCACCCTCCCCCAGCTAACGGCCCCCAGCCATGGGGGTCCCCCCGGACGGAGTCTGGGGGAGGCTGGGAGGTGCCCCCAGGGAGGTGCCCCCACAAGCCCGTTCATCCGCGCTGCGCGCGGTGGGGGCGGCTGCGCCGCCCGGCACGCGGGAGGCGCTGCCTGCCCGTGAGGTGGGTGCCCCGCGCTTCGCGCGGGGTTTTCCCCACCCTCCCCCAGCTAACGCTGGGAGGTGCCCCCACGAGCCCTTTGTTCCGCGCTTCGCGCGGTGGGGGCCCCGGGCCGGGGGCCGAGGGCGGCTTCGCCGCCTGGCCCTCCGGGCCCCGCGGCCCGGCCTCGCGGGGCTCCGCCCCGCGAGGGGCCCGCCCCAGGGCGGGCGCGGCCCGCCAGGGGGGCGGGCCTGGCCTTCGGCGGCTTCGCCGCCGGGCCGCAGGCCGCTGCCGCGCGAGGCCACCGCCAAGGGCTCGTGGGGGCACCTCTCAGCCTCCCCCAGACTCCGTCCGGGGGGACCCCCATGGCTGGGGGTGGGTGGGCGCGGCACGCCCGCAGGGCACAAACAACCGCGGCTGCGCCGCCCGGCCTCGCGGGGCTCCGCCCCGCGAGGGGGGGCGCGGGCCCGGCCCACGGCGGCTACGCCGCCGGGCCGCCAGCCCGCTGCCGCGCAAGCCACCCGCCGGG
>NZ_BAAGPR010000071.1:0-41690 GCF_054783955.1 Streptomyces mayteni
CGCGCCGGTGCGGTGCCGGCCGGCGCCGGCACCAGCCCAGGCCCCGCTGGGCGCGGCCGCGGCCCTGGCCCTGGCCCGGATGACCGGGCCCTGGGCGTCCGTCCTTCGGTACGGCCTGCGGCTCGCGCCGGTGGCCCGGCCCTCCACGTTGCGCGCGCCGCGGCCGAGGCGCCTGGCTCTCCGCCGGTTCGTGAGCGGACGGCATCCGTGTGGTGGTGCCGACCGGCCTGTGGCCGAGTGGCGGCCGTGCGGGTGTGAGTGCGGCTGGGGTTGGTCCGCCGTCCGCCGTCCGCCGTCCGCCGCCCGGCGCCGGCCCAGGCCACCGGGGCCGGGGGTGTCCGTGCCTGCGACACGGCCCGCGGCCCGCGCCGGCTCGGACCGCCCGGGCCCGGACCGTCCGTGCCTGCGGCAGGGTCAAACCGGGGCGTTCGTCAGGACGCGTTGGGCGAGGAGTTGGCCCGGCCATTCGCCGACCGTGAAGGGGCGGACGGGGAGGAAGCCCTGGCCGCGGTAGTAGGCGACGAGGCGGCCGTCGTCGCCGGCGTAGCAGTCGACGCGGAGCAGGTCGATGTCCTGGCGGCGGGCCTCGGCGACCGAGTGGGCCAGCAGGGCGGCGCCCACGCCGCGGCCCGCGAAGCGGCGGTCGGTGACCAGCAGGTGGACGTAGACCTCGGGCTCCTCCACCGGGTCGACGTACGTCGGCGGCTCCGGGGTGAGCGTGACCGTGCCGGCCGGCACGCCGTCGATCTCGGCGATCCACGGGGTGCCGGACTCCACGATCTCGCCGACCCGGTCCACGGCCTTGGGCCTGGCGGACCACGGCTCGGTGCCCCACTGGCCGGTCCGGCCGCGGGCCACCAGCCACTCCACGGCGCCGTCCAGCATGGCGAGGATCAGGGGGACGTCCGCCGGGCCACCGGCCCGGATGTCTATGCCACTCATGGGGGCGGATACTAGACGGGTGGATGCCAGGACCAGGAACCGGATCGTGACCGCCGCGCTGGTGGCGCTGTTGGCCGTCGTGGTGGTGGCGGCCGCCGTCGGCTAGCCGGAGGTGCCGGTCGGCACCCGAGCGACCAGCCGGCCGGCGGCCACCGGTCAGCAGCCCACCCGCGTCGTGCCGACCGCGACGTCGTCGTACCAGAGGGTGTCGGAACCCTCCCCGTAGCTCTCCCAGCCGAACCGCAGGTCGACGGGGTCGGGGCGCCAGGTCCTGTTGAGCCACTGCCCGTCGATGTCGTGCGTCGGCACGCCGTCCACCTCGAGCCCGGTCACGGGCGTGCCGTCGAGCCAGGTCCGCAACAGGCCGGCCCCCGGCGTCAGCTGGTACTCGACGCAGGACCACGCCCCGACCGGCAGCGGCCTGCTGAGCGCGACCCCGGCCGGGCTCTGCTCAGGCAGCGTGGCGTCGTCCGACTCCCGGTTCCACTGGAGGGCCGCGTTCTGGCCGCCCATCCGCAGGGCCCGACCGCCGTCGGCGGCGTCCGTCATCTCCAGGAACGTGACGTGCTGCGTCGGCAGCGCGGTGGAGTGCCTGACCCAGAAGCGCACGTAGAGGCCGGAGTCGGTGGCGACGTCGTTCAGCGTGGTGCCGACGAAGACGTGGTTGCAGTAGCCGGTGCCGCCGTTGACGCGGAGCGAGCGGCTGCCGGTGTGGGCGACGGCGGTGTCCACGGCGGCGGATCCGGTGCCGGAACAGTCGGGGAACTGGACGGCCCAACGCCCCGAGGGCTGGCCGCCGGTCTGGCTCTCGAAGTCGTCGCAGAAGCCGTCGGTGGTGCAGGCGGCGACCGCCGTCGGCGCGGCTGACACGGCCGGTGCCACGGACACCAGCAGGGCGCAGACCGCCGCGATCAGCAGCGAGGGCAGGGCGCGGATGGAACGCATGGGGCCTCCAGAGGGGGAGTCGGCGATGGCGGCGGTTCCACCCGCCGCACACCGCCGTCCGAACCGTTCTAGGAGCGCTCCCAAGCACGCCGTCCCAGACCATAGCCCTGCCGTGGCCAACCCGCTACCCGGCCGGCAGGCCGGCCTCGCACCCGATCACCCGATCACCCGGTCACCAGGCGAACGCCTCCGGGGAGGCGCCCGGGCCCGGGAAGATGTCGTCGAGCTGGGTCAACAGCTCGTCGGCCAGCTCGAGTTCGACCGCCCGCACGGCCGAGTCGAGCTGCTCGCGCACCCGGGGGCCGACGATCGGCCCGGTGACGCCCGGGCGGGTCAGCAGCCAGGCCAGGGCGGCCTCGCCAGGCGCCAGGCCGTGCTTGTCGAGCAGGTCCTCGTAGGCGCCGATCCGCTCCCTGGTCTTGGGGTCGGCCAGCGCGTCGGCCGACCGGCCGCCGGTGCTGCGGCTGCCGCCGCCCTCCCGCTCCTTGCGGAGCGCGCCGCCGAGCAGCCCGCCGTGCAGCGGGGACCACGGGATGACGCCGAGCCCGTAGTGCTCGGCCGCCGGGACGACCTCCATCTCGGCGCGCCGCTCGGCCAGGTTGTAGAGGCACTGCTCGCTGACCAGGCCGAGCGAACCGCGCCTGGCGGCCGCCTCGTTGGCGCCCGCGATGTGCCAGCCGGCGAAGTTGGACGAGCCGGCGTAGAGGATCTTGCCCTGGGCCACCAGCACGTCCATGGCCTGCCAGATCTCGTCCCACGGCGTGTTCCGGTCGACGTGGTGGAACTGGTAGAGGTCGATGTGGTCGGTCCGCAGCCGGCGGAGGCTGGCGTCGACGGCGCGGCGGATGCTGAGGGCCGAGAGCCGGTCGTGGTTGGGCCAGCCGTTGTTCTCGGCGCTCATGTCGCCGTAGACCTTGGTGGCGAGCACGACCTTGTCGCGGCGGTCGCCGCCCTTGGCGAACCAGGAGCCGATGATCTCCTCGGTGCGCCCCTTGTTCTCGCCCCACCCGTACACGTTGGCGGTGTCGAAGAAGTTGACCCCGGCGTCCAGGGCCGCGTCCATGATGCTGTGGCTGTCCGCCTCGTCGGTGAGCGGCCCGAAGTTCATGGTCCCGAGGACCAGTCGGCTGACCTTGAGTCCGGTGCGTCCGAGCTGTGTGTACTTCATGGGGCCAGCCAACGCCGTGGAGTGCGCTCCAGGCAAGTGGGGCGCGGCGCCCGGCCGGGGGGTGTCAGCAGGGATGTTGTCGGCCCCGGCGGCGGTCAGCGCCGGCGGGACCGCGCCGCGACGAGGGCGATCGAGCCGAGGCAGACCAGCCCACCGATCAGAACCAGCCAGACGCCGACGCCCGCCGAGACGTCGAGGAGCGCCACCGCCCGGTCGGCCTCGGCGCCGGACAGGCCCGCCTTCTTCTGGAGTTCGGACGTCACCGCGCGCTCCGGGTTCGCCAGGTTGAGGAGGGCGAAGAAGAGGACGGCGAGGGTCGGCAGGGCGGCCCAGAGCGTGAGCTGGAACCGGGCCTTCCTGGCGATGAGTCCGGCGACCAGCAGGCCCGACGCCTTCAGTCCCGCGGTCAGCGTGTAGACGCCGTCGCCGCGCAGGCCGATGCTGCTCTCCTGGCCGCCGCCCGCGTCGAAGGTGGAGAAGGCGAGGAAGGAGCCGACGGCGGCGAACAGGGTGCCTACGAGGGCGACGTAGAGCGGCGGCGCGCCCGGCGCGCCTGCCGCGCCGCCCCCCGCAGGCGGCACGGTCGACGGCCTGGCCGGCTCTGTCTGTCCGAAACCAGTCACGTGCAGCGACCGTACGGAGCCGTACCGGCCGCCGCAACGTGATCGTCCGATTTGTCGCCTGTTGCTGACAATCCTTCGCGCAATGTTCTCGCGATGCGCTCAACCTGTCGGTTCGGAACGGCGCCTTCCGTTGAAGCCGCGGGCACCGGCGACCACCGCGCCGAGCGAGGCGAGCCCGGCGCCGGCCAGCACGATCCAGGGGCCGGTGGTGGTCGAGAACTCGACGAGCGAGTCGAGCAGTTGCTGGGCGCGCTCGCCCGAGGCGCCCATCTCGTCGGCGAGGTAGGTGCGGGCGAGTTGCTCGGGATCGGCGAGGGTGCGGAGCGCGAGGCCGATGCTGACCACCGAGGGCACGGCCGCGAACAGGACGACGAGGGCGCGCTTGCTGAGCAGCCCACCGATCAGCAGCAGTGCGGCGAGGATCGAGGCGCTGAGGGTGTAGAGGCCGTCGACGTCGAGGCCGGCGACGTGGCTGGTGCCCCACTGGGCGTGCTCGACGGTCGACCAGTCCATTAACGATCCGGATATCGCCGTGATCGATCCGGCCAGGGCGGCCAAGGTGGGGATGATCGGAGGGCGATCGGCGGTGATCGGATCCGCGGTCGCCACGGCCCGGCCGTGTGCGGTAGTCATGGACAGCGACCTTAGAGGTTGCGATGTGTGGCCACAAGGTTGCTGAGCGCAGTTCGACAGATCATTCGACAAATCGCAACGTGCCATGTCACCGTCACACAGGGGGATGGCAGGCTTGGCCTATGCCAACCTGGAACGCTCCGCGTTCGACCACCGCCCGCCGCGCCCTCGTCGTCGGCGCGGGACTCCTGCTGGCGGCGGCGACGCCCGGGGTCGCGGCGGCCGACGCGCCGCCCTCGTTCACCATCGACGACCCCCGGATCACCGAGTCGAGCGGCCTGGCGGCGAGCCCTCGACACCCGGACGTCTACTGGACGCACAACGACCAGGACCCGGCGGGCCCCAACGTCTACGCGGTGGACGGCACCACGGGGGAGACGGTCGCCACCGTCACCCTCCAGGGCGTCGAGGCGCGGGACATGGAGGCGATCTCGATCGGCCCCGACGGCGACGTCTACGTCGGCGACATCGGCGACAACTTCGACGGCGGCTGGCCCGAGGTGTGGATCTACCGCTTCCCCGAGCCGGCGGAGCTGGCCGACGCCACGGTCACGCCGACCGTGTACACCGTCACCTACGACGACGGGCCGCGCGACGCCGAGGCGCTGATGGTGCATCCGGTGACCGGCCAGGTCTACCTCGTCAGCAAGAAGGACGACGGCACGGCGGCGCTCTACGCCGGCCCGGCCGAGCTCTCCGCCGAGGGCGTCAACACCTTCGAGCGGACGGCCGACATCGGCGTCTGGGTGACGGACGGCGCCTTCTCGCCCGACGGCTCGCGGCTGATGCTGCGCGGCTACTTCGTGGCCCGGATGTTCCGCTGGACGGACGCCGGGCCCGAGCCCATCGAGCGCAGCCTGTTCCCGCCGGTCCAACAGCAGGGCGAGTCGGTCACGTTCACGCCGGACGGCCGCACGCTGATGTTCGGCACCGAGGGCGCGGGCAGCGCGGTCGAGCCGGTGGAGCTGGAGGGCGAGCTGCTGCCCGACTCGGCGCGCGACGAGGACGCGGGCGCGAGCGCCGAGGACGGCGAGGGGCGGCGGGACGGCACGGGCGGCGGGGACGCGGCGGCCGGCGATCCGGACGGCGAGGAGGGCTCCCTCTCACTGCCCGTGGTGGCGGCGGTGGTGGGCGGTGTCGCGCTGCTCGGGTGGCTGTTCAGGCTGGGCCGCCGAGGCGGCGGCGGGCGCCGCCGGGGCGCCTGACGACGGTCAGCCGTCGGCGGCGCCGCCGTCAGCTGTCGGCGCCACCGCTCCGCGTCGCGATGAACGCCTCGAAGCCGTCGAACAGCCGGGCGAGGCCGAACCGCACCGTGTACTCGTGGCTCTCCACGGAGAACGTCTCCGGATCGAGCGCGAACACCTGCGGGTAGGCGCCGCTCTCGTACGCCAACGCCATCACCGGGCCCTGCGCCGCCCAGAACTCCTCCGCGGACAGCTCGGCCTCCTCGTTGGCCTGGGCCGTCAGCACGTGCTGGCGCGCCAGGCCGCTGACGTACGCGTCCAGGGTGGTGATCAGGCCGATCTTCTCCTGGCTGGTCAGCCCGAGGCCGTCCAGCGCGGTCAGCGTGAACTCGAAGTTCAGCAGCGCGTTGGGGCCGAGCAGCGGCCTGGCCTGGTTGACCTGGAGCAGCCAGGGGTGCCGCAGGAAGAGCCGGTAGCTGCGCTCGCCGACCGTTTGCAGCATGGCGCGCCAGTCCTCGCCGCTCCGCTCCGCCGCGTCGGGTCCCGGCGCCTCGACGTGGTCGAGCATCAGGTCGAGCAGCTCGCTCTTGCCCGGCACGTACCGGTAGAGGGACATGGTGCCGACGCCGAGCGCCGTGGCCACGTTCCGCATGGAGAGGGCGGCGATGCCGTCCCGGTCGGCCAGTTCGACGGCCGCCTCGACGATGCGCTCCAGGGTCAGCCCCGGCTTGGGGCCCCTGGCGGACGGCTCGCGGCCGCGCCACATCAGGTCGAGGCTGCGGCTGATGTCACCGCGTCCGCTGTGTGCTGCCGACGTCATGCCTGGTGATTCTACGTGTGGCGGCCTCACGAGAAAATACTGGGTACGGCGTACGCAGCGACGGCTACACTGGCGGGACGCGACGAGATGACCACTGGAGGGGGAACATGACAGCGGCTACCGAAGCCGGCGAGTACTCCGTGATCGCCGAGGGGCTCAGCAAGCGCTACGGCGACAAGACGGCCGTCGACGGGCTCGACCTGCGGGTGCGGCGCGGCACCGTGTGCGGCCTGCTCGGGCCGAACGGCGCGGGCAAGACGACGTCGGTCCGGATGCTGTCCACGCTGGTGCGGCCGGACGGCGGCCGGGCCGAGGTCGGCGGCCACGACGTGGTCCGCCGGCCCGACCTGGTGCGCCGCCGCATCGGCCTCACCGGACAACACGCGGCCGTCGACGAGATCCTGACCGCCCGGCAGAACCTGCGGATGTTCGGCCGGCTCTTCCACCTCGGCCACCCGGCGGCCCAGGCCAGGGCCGAGGAGCTGCTGGAACAGTTCAGCCTGGTGGAGTCCGCCGACAAGCAGGTGAAGACGTTCAGCGGCGGCATGCGGCGCCGGCTCGACCTGGCGGCCAGCATGATCCTGGCGCCCGAGGTGCTGTTCCTCGACGAGCCGACCACCGGGCTCGACCCGCGCGGGCGGCGCGAGGTCTGGGACGCCGTCCGGGGGCTGACCGCCACCGGCACCACCGTCCTGCTCACCACCCACTACCTGGACGAGGCCGACAAGCTCTCGGACTGGATCTGCGTCATCGACCAGGGCCGGAAGATCACCGAGGACACCCCCGCCGGGCTCAAGCGGGCCGTCGGCGGCGACCGCGTCGAGGTGGTGCTCGCCGACCCGGCCGACCTGCCGCTCGCCGCCGGCGCGGTGGCCAGGGTGGCGGCCGGCGGCCGCCCACCCGAGACGGACGAGGCCGAGCTCCGGGTCCACGCGCCGGTGACCGAGGGCGTCAAGGCCCTGACCGAGGTGGCCCGCGAACTCCAGGACGCCGGCGCCGCAGTCCTGGACATCGGGCTCCGCCGGCCCACCCTCGACGAGGTGTTCCTGCGGTTGACCGGCGATCCGAGCGACCAGCCGAGCGACGAGCCGGGCGACCGGCCGAGCGACGAGAAGGCGAAGGAGAACGCGGTATGAGCGCGACCATCGAGGAGGACGACCGCCGCCTCCACTGGGCGGTCGTCGACTGCTGGACCATCGTCCGACGCGAACTCGGCCACCTGGCGAAGCAGCCGTCCATGATCGCCTGGCAGCTCGGCTTCCCCATCGTCTCCGTGCTGCTCTACGTCTACGTCTTCGGCAGCGCCATGGACGTCGGCGGCGACCAGGACTACACCACCTTCGTGATGCCCGGCATGTTCGCCATGACCATGGCCTTCGGCTTCATGAACACGGCGATGGCGGTGGTGGTCGAGAAGGACCGCGGCGTGATCGACCGCTTCCGGTCGATGCCGATGGCCCGCTCGGCCGTGGTCGCGGGCCGCGGTGTGGCCGACGTGCTGCACGCCAGCATCGACCTCGCCGTGATGGCCCTGATCGCGCTGGCCATCGGCTGGCGCTCGGACGGCTCGCTCGTCGAGACCGTCTACGCCTTCCTGCTGCTGCTCCTGCTGCGGTTCGCGCTGATCTGGATCGGCGTCTACCTCGGGCTGCTCGTCCCCAACCAGGAGGCCGCCGGCAACCTGTTCGCGGTCGCCTTCCCGTTCGGGATGATCTCCAGCGTCTTCACCCCGCCGTCGATGATGCCGGACTGGCTCGGCGCGATCGCCATGTGGAACCCGGTCTCCTCCACCGCCACCGCCATCCGCGACCTCTTCGGCCTCCCCACCACGGCCGGCGACAGCTGGATAGAACAGCACGCCCTGCTGATGTCCGTCGTCTGGCCGCTCGTCATCACGGCCGTCTTCCTGCCGCTGGCGGTCCGCCGCTACCAGGCCCTGGGCCGGTAGTCACCCGGTCGGCCGTATCCCGGGCGGCGTCGGGACGTTGATCAGAGCGGGCTGCCGGGCCGGCCGATGGCCATCCCGGCAGCCCGCAGGGCATGCTGTTTCTCAGAAAGGAGGTGTCCGTGACGATCATGTCGACACACAGGCCGCAGATGCTGGTGGAGGAGTTCGAGGAGATCGCCTCGGCAGCACCCGAGACCGTCCTGCTTGAGTTCATCAACGGACGTATCGAGGTGAAGAAGATGCCTGACGGCAATCACTCGACCATGGTCATGTGGTTGATTCGACAGTGCATTCAGGCCCGTCCTGACCTCGACCTGCACCCGGAGCAAGGGCTGATCGTCGAGGAGTACCGCAAGGGTCGGGCCAAGCCCGACGGCGTTCTGGCGCCGGTCGCGCACTTCGCCGGACAGGGCGAGTGGGCGGATCCCGAGGGGACGCTCATGGTCGTGGAGATCACCTCCTACGACGGTGACACCGACCGACGCGACCGCCACGAGAAGCCGGCCGCGTACGCCGCCGTCGGCATCCCGATCTACCTGCTGATCGACCGGGACGACTCGACGGTCACCGTGCACAGCGGCCCCGAGCATGGCCACTACCGGGACACTCACAGGATCGGGTTCGGCGAGCCCGTCACGATCCCCGCGCCGGTGGACATCACGCTGGACACGGAGATCCTCAAGCGCTACGTCCGATGAGAAACGACGGCGGGGGCCGCCGAGCGGCCCCCGCCGCAACGCCCTGCTACAGCCGCTCGATCACGTAGTCGACGCAGCGGGTCAGGGCCTCCACGTCGGCCGGGTCGACGGCCGGGAACATCGCGACGCGCAGCTGGTTGCGGCCCAGCTTGCGGTAGGGCTCGGTGTCCACCACGCCGTTGGCCCGCAGGGCCTTGGCGACGGCGGCGGCGTCCACCTCGTCGACGAAGTCGATCGTGCCGACGACCTGCGAGCGCTGCGTCGGGTCAGTGACGAACGGGCTGGCGTACTCGGCCTTGTCCGCCCAGCCGTAGAGGCGGGACGCCGAGTCGGCGGTGCGCTCGGTGGCCCAGGACAGGCCGCCCTGGCCGTTGATCCACTCCAGCTGCTCGTTGAGCAGGAACAGCGTGGCCAGCGCCGGGGTGTTGTAGGTCTGGTTCTTCCGCGAGTTGTCGATGGCGGTCGGCAGCGAGAAGAACTCCGGGATGTGCCGGCCGGAGGCCGCGATCCGCTCGGCCCTGGCGATCGCCGCCGGCGAGAACACCGCGACCCACAGGCCGCCGTCGGCCGCGAAGGACTTCTGCGGCGCGAAGTAGTAGACGTCGGACTCGGTGATGTCGACCGGCAGGCCGCCCGCGCCCGAGGTGGCGTCCACCAGCACCAGCGAGCCCTGGTCGGCGCCCGGCACCCGGGCGATCGGGGCCGCCACGCCGGTGGAGGTCTCGTTGTGGGTCAGACCGTAGGCGTCCGCGCCGCGCTCGGCCCGCGGCTGCGGGTGGGTGCCCGGCGTCGCGGTGATGACCGTCGGCTCGTCGAGCCACGGGGCCTTGCTGGCGGCCTTGGCGAACTTCGAGGAGAACTCCCCGAACGACAGGTGCTGCGACTTGGCCTCGATCAGGCCGTGCGTCGCCACGTCCCAGAAGGCGGTGGAGCCGCCGTTGCCCAGCACGACCTCGTAGTCCTCGGGCAGCGAGAACAGCTCGCGCACCCCGGCGCGCACCCGGCCGACCAGGTCCTTCACGGGGGCCTGACGATGGGAGGTGCCGAGCAGCGAGCTCCCGGTCGCGGCCAGGGCGTTCAGCGCCTCGGTGCGCACCTTGGAGGGGCCGGAACCGAACCGGCCGTCGGCGGGCTTGATGTCAGCGGGAATCTGGATATCGGCCACGGCCGGAGCGTAGCCCCTCCACGCCCGTACCGCACATCTGGTGTACCTCGTCAGCCTGACGGCGGCTTGACGGCCGCTGGTCAGCGGGATGTCGGCATCGGCGTGAAGCGCACCGGCAGGGCCGTCGGGCCGCGCTGCCAGGGCGACGGGTGGTGGGTCAACTCCGCGGCCGCGATCGACGGCTCGACGTCCGGCAGCCGGTCGAGCAGCACCTCGACGCCGGTCCTGGTGATCGTCTCGGCGATCTCCTGGGCCGGGAACGGGCAGCGGCGCTCGCCGTGCCCGAAGGAGAGGTAGGCGCTGTTGGCCGGCCCGCCGAGGGCCGGCTCGGGCACCGGCTCCGGTTCGCTCACCAGCCCGGCGAGCCCGTAGAACGCGGCCGCCGTCGCGGCCGGCGCGCTGGTGCCGTGCACCAGCGGATCGCCGTTGGCGCCCTGGAGGCCGAGCAGCAGCAGATCGCCGGCGCGCAGCCGGCGTGGCCCGAGTTGGGCGTCGCGGGTGGCCCAGCGGCCGACGACGTTCTGCGTCGGGGTGTCCCGCCACAGCACCTCGTTCATCGCCCGGTCCACGCCGAGCCGGCCGCCGGCCTCTGGCGCGGCGTAGCGGGGGTCGGTCAGCATCAGCCGCAGCGTGCTGCCGAGCCAGTCGGCGGTCGGCAGGTGGCCGGCCGCGCACAGCGCCGCCAGATCTTCGGCGAGTTCGGTCTCGGCGAGCTCGGCCTCTTCCCCGTCGCCGGCCGCGGCCAGCATCCTGGACGCCACGTCGGCGCCCGGCGTCGCCCGCCGGCGGGCGAGCAGCCGCCGCATCAGCGCGGTGACCCGGTCCCCGGCCGCCCCGGAGCGGAGCGCGCGGACCAGGTCGGGGGTCTCGTCCTCGGCGAGCCCGCACAGCTCGGCGAGCACCAGGATCGGCAGCCGGGCCGCGTACTCGGCGACCAGCTCAGCCCGCCCGTCCCGGCAGAACGCGTCGATCAGCGCGTCGGCGATCCGTTCCGCGTGCCGGCGCGGCTCGCCCGGCTCCACCGCCTCCAACGCCTCGCCGAGCACGGCGGCCCGGTGCGCGGCCCGCCCGCCGCCGAAGGGCCGCGCCGTCGCGCTGCCGGGGCGGCCGACGAGCGGCAGCAGCGGCCAGTCGACGGGCACGCTCGCCCACTGGTTCCAGTGCGTCGCGTCGCGGGTGTAGGTCTCCGGGTCGGAGGTGACCCGGTGCACCTCCTGGTAGCCGATGACCAGCCAGGCCGGGATGTCCCCGGGCAGCAGCACCGGGACCACCGAGCCGTGCCGGTGCCGCAGCTCCCGGTAGAGGGAGACCGGGTCGGTGTGGAAGCGCTCCGTGTCGAACGGCACCGCGCCCGGCGCTAAGGAGCGGGTCGGCACGGTCATCCCACGGCCCCGGGGACGGGCGCGCGGGCGCCCTCGCGCGCCGTGGACAGCCGGTACAGGTGGGTCACGAGCTCGATCAGCACGTTCTTGCTCGACGCCCGGGACCTGGCGTCGCAGTCGATCATCGGCACCTCGGCCGGCAGGTCGAGCGCGTCGCGGATCTGCTCGTGGGTGTGGGCCGGGCCGCCGAAGTCGTTGCGGGCCACCACGAACGGGGTGCCGTGGTGCTCGAGCCGGTCTATCGCGTACCAGGAGTCCTGGAGCCGCCTGGTGTCCACCAGCACCACCGCGCCGAGCGTGCCGGAGAACAGCCGGTCCCACAGGAACCAGAACCGCTCCTGGCCCGGCGCGCCGAAGAGGTAGAGCACCGTCTTCTCGTTGAGGCTGATGCGCCCGAAGTCGAAGGCGACGGTGGTGGACGTCTTGCCCGTCACCCCGGTGAGGTCGTCCACCTCCTGGCCGGCCCTCGTCATGATCTCCTCCGTGTTCAGCGGCCTGATGTCGCTGACGGAGCGGACCATGGTGGTCTTGCCGACGCCGAAGCCGCCGACGATCACGATCTTGAGGCCGTTGCTCGCCTGGCTGCCCAGGTGGCTGCGCGCGGCGGGCGGGTCAGAGGTTGCGGAGTCCAACGAGCACCTGCTCAAGGAGTTGGGAGTCGGGGAGACCGTCCGCCCGGCCGGCGGAGGTATGGGGGTGACGAGCGCTGATGAGGCCCTGGTCGAGCAGGTCGCTCAGCATGATCCGGACGATGGTGACGGGCAGCCTGAGATCGGCCGCCAACTCCACCACGGCGGTGGGGTAGCGGCACAGCCGCAGGATCCTGCGGTGCTCCGACTGCATGCCGGGCACCGGCTCGGACTCGCTCACCACGAGCGTGACCAGGTCGAAGCCGGCCGACGCCCGGCTGCGCCCCCTGGTGAGCGTGTACAGCCGGTCGGGATCCTCGTCCCGGCCCCGGCGGCTCATGCCGATTCGCCGTCCTCGCCGTCCGGGCCGTCCTGGCCGTCCTGGCCGTCGCCGGTGGCGTGCCGGGGCGGCGCGCTCAGGTACTCGCCCAACTGCTCCACGAGCTCGTTCATGTTGTGGCCGATGAGCCCGACGTCGGCGCTCTCGTCGGCCACGATCGCCAGATGGGCGCCGTCGCCCGCCTCGACGATGAACAGGATGCCGCCGTAGAACTCCGTCATGGACTGCCGGACGCCGCCGCTGCCGTCGCCGAACTCGATCGACGCGCCGTGCGACAGGCTCTGGATGCCGGCCGAGATGGCGGCCAGCTGGTCGGCCTGGTCCTCGGAGAGCTCGGGGGTGCGACAGAGCTTGAGGCCGTCCCGGGAGAGGACGAGCGCGTGCCTGGCCCCCGGCGTGCGGGTGAGCAGGTTCTCCAGCAGCCAGTCGAGCTTCTCGTCCGCGGCGCCGGTGCCCGCCCGGTCGTGGCGGGCCCCCGTGGATGGAGCGGTCATGGGAACTCTCCTTGTGTTGCCTGGAGACCCCCGGTGTCAGCCGGGGGAGCTAGCATATCTCTGGCGTGTTCTTAACGGAGCGTAGCGGCGTTGCTGCGGAGTGCTCTGGTAGGGTGACGAGGTCGCCGCGGTGAGAACCAAGCCTCGGTGGTCTACCGCCGGGCTGGCGGGAAGTCAGGTCTGTGGAGCGTGTGTAAGACCGTGGGCGGTACACCGTCCCTTCGCTGGTAACCCCAGGCGGCAACGGGCCGTGAAGCAGAAAGATCCGGTCCGCGAGGTCCGGAATCCTCCTCGTTCACGAGGGGGAGGAGGTCAAGGGGTGTCGTCCTCCGGTTTGTTGGCGGTGTGGGCGGTGCTGTTCCTTGGTGCGGCCGGTGTTCCGGCCGCACCTTCGGCCATTGTCTCGTCTTGCGTCGGGGGCCTGCTCTGCCCCAGGGCCGCCTGCCGGAAGGCGCTGAAGCGGGTGCCGGACTCGGCGGGGGACGGGCCGCGGGTGGGCGCCGGGCGCTGCTGGCCGAGGCCCTCGGGGTGCGCCTTCGCCAGGGTGCGGCCGCGGCGGCGCTTGGGCAGCCCGGCCTCGTTGACCTGCGGCAGGCCGCCGGTCTCGGTGACGCCGCCGTCACTGGCCGGCGCGTGCTCCGGGGTGGCGCGCGGCTCGTCGGTGACGGCTCCTTCGCCGGCCGACAGGGCCACCGCGCTGGCGCGGGGTGGGGTGCCGTCGCCCGAGGGGCGCAGCTTGACGGTCTGGCCGCGCCGGGAGGCGGTGTCCTGGTCGTCGAGCCGCTCGGCCCTGGGGCGGGTGACGAGGTCCTGCGGGATCATCAGCAGGGCGCCGGTGCCGCCGCGCGCGGAGGGCCGGAAGGAGACCGAGAGGCCGTGCTTGCGGGCCAGCACGCCGACCACGGCGAGGCCGAGGCGGGTGCCGGAGAGCGTGGTCAGGTCGAGGGCCTCGCTGGAGACGGCGCGTTCGGCGCGGCGCAGCGCCACCTCGCTCATCACCAGGCCGCTGTCCTCGACGGTGACGACGATGCCGGCGGGGACCTCCTCGGCGTAGACGTGCACCTCGGCGTTGGGCGGCGAGAAGTTGGCCGCGTTGTCCATCAGTTCGGCCAGCGCGTGCATCACGCCCTCGGCGGCGTGGCCGGCGACGGCGACGCCGACCGCGGAGTGCAGCCTGACCCGCTGGTAGCCGCCGATCCGGCCCATGGCGCCGCGCAGCACGCTCTCCATCACGATCGGCTTGCCCCAGCGGCGGCCCGACCTGGCGCCGGTGAGCACCGCGATGCTGTCGGCGAGCCGGCCGGCCTGGGCGGTGCGGTGGTCGAGGTGCAGCAGGTCCTCGAACACGTCGTCGTCGGTGTGCCGGTGCTCCATCTCGCGGAGGCTGGCCAGCATGCTGGTGGACAGCGCCTGCATGCGCCCCGCGGCGTTGGCGCAGGCCGCCATGGCGGCGGCCTTGGTGGCCTCGCTGCGGGCGATCTCCTCGGCCATGGTGCGCATCACGCGCTGGGTCTGGATGTCGTCGGGCCGCTCGACGGCCGTGATCGCCGTCTCGGCCGAGGCGCCGCCGTGCAGCCGCTCCACCAGCCGGGGCACCGAGGTGTCGACGAACCGGGCGATGGTCCCCTCGTGCGCCAGCACCCGCTCCCGCAGCAGCCGGTAGCGGCCGGCCTGGGCCACGGCGGTGGTCACCGCCGCGCACAGTACGAGCGCCGCGGCGCCGCCGCCCCAGACCAGGGACGTGCGGAAGGACTCCGGAGCCTCGGCGAGGGCCGCCGCCCAGCCGGCGCCGGTGACGACGGCCGAGCCGAGCAGGGCGATCACAACCGGCCGGAGCGGGGGGCGCACCGCCCGGAGGTGCGGAGGTATCTGCGCTGTCATCACCCGGGACCTCGCTGACGGGGACCTGTTCAATTCGCCCACACTATAGGTGACTTCCCACCGTGGGATGAGACGTCAGGTATGGATCTGGTATGAAGACCGTTCCTGTCTCGCGTGTCATTTCTGTGTGTTCGATGGGCGTTTCCCGTCGCTGACGATCGATTCCAGCTGTCGTAGCGGGCAGGCTGTGGTCATGCGCCATCATTTTGGACAGGGGCAGTCGGGGCACGGGCAGTCGGGACAGGGGCCGTCGGGGCGGGAGGTGGCGGCCGCGAGTCCGGCCGGGGCGACGGAACTGGCCGCCGCGCTGCGGGCCACGGTCCGCGGCGAGGTCGACTTCGACGCGGCCGGCCGGGCGCTGGTCACCATGGACGCCTCCAACTACCGGCGGGTCCCGGTCGGGGTCGTCGCCCCGCGCGACGCCGACGACGTCGCCGCCGCGCTCGCCGTCTGCCGGGCGCACGGCACCCCGGTGGTGCCGCGCGGCGGCGGCACCAGCATCGCGGGACAGGCCACCGGCACCGGCGTGGTGCTCGACTTCACCCGCCACATGAACCGGGTGCTGGCCGTCGACCCCGAGGCCCGCACCGCCGTCGTCCAGCCGGGCGTCGTCTGCGACACGCTGCGCGACGCGGCCGCCGAGCACGGCCTCACCTTCGGCCCCGACCCCTCTACCCACAGCCGCTGCACCATCGGCGGCATGATCGGCAACAACGCCTGCGGCTCGCACTCCGTCGCCTGGGGCACCACCGCCGACAACACCCTCGAACTCGACGTCCTCACCTACCGCGGCGACCAGGCCCGGCTGGCCCGCGGCGGCCGCGAGGTGCCGGCGCCGCTGCGCTCGGCCGTCGAGACGCTGGTCGCCGACCGGCTCGCGCTGCTCCGCACCGGCTACCCGGAACTGCCGCGCCGGATCTCCGGCTACGCGCTCGACGAACTCCTCCCGGAGAAGGGCCGCGACTGGGCCCGCGCCTTCACCGGCAGCGAGGGAACTCTCGGCGTGCTCACCGCGGCCACGATGCGGCTGGTGCCGGCGCCGGCCGCGCGGGCCCTCGCGGTGCTCGGCTACCCGGACGAGTCGGCCGCGGCCGAGGCGGCCGCCGGGCTGCTCGCGTTCGGGCCGCTGACCGTCGAGGGCATGGCCGCCGACCTGGTCGGCGAGGCCGCGCTCGGCGTGCTGCCGGCGGGCGGCGCCTGGCTGTTCGTCGAGACCGGCGGCGCCGACCCGGCCGAGGCGCGCGCGGCCGCCGAGACCATCGGCCGGGCGGCCGGCGCCGACCTCACCGGCTGGAAGGTGGTCACCGACCCGGCCGGGCAGCGCGCGCTGTGGCGGGTGCGGGAGGACGCCTCGGGCACCGCCACCCGGCTGCCGGACGGCGGCGAGGCGTGGCCAGGATGGGAGGACTGCGCGGTGCCGCCGGCCCGGCTCGGCGCCTATCTCCGGGAGTTCCGGGGGCTGTTGCGCGACCACGGGCTGCGCGGCGCGCCGTACGGCCACTTCGGCGACGGCTGCATCCACATCCGCATCGACTTCGACCTGCTCACCCCGCCCGGCATCGCCAGGTTCCGCGAGTT
The DNA here is from genome assembly GCF_054783955.1 of Streptomyces mayteni. Lineage (NCBI taxonomy): Bacteria > Bacillati > Actinomycetota > Actinomycetes > Kitasatosporales > Streptomycetaceae > Streptomyces > Streptomyces mayteni. The sequence continues at coordinate 16,431 of NZ_BAAGPR010000071.1, forward strand.
CAGCGGGGAGTTGGCCGACCTGGTCGCCGCGCACGGCGGCTCGCTCTCCGGCGAGCACGGCGACGGGCTGGCCCGCGCCGAGCTGCTGCCCCGCATGTACGGGGACGAACTCGTCGGCGTCTTCGGCGAGTTCAAGGACCTGTGGGACCCGGACGGCGGCCTCAACCCGGGCGTCCTGGCCCGCCCCGCCCCGCTCGACGCGAACCTGCGCTTCACCGGACTCCCGGTGAAACCCGGCCCGTTGGCCTTCTCCTACCCGCACGACGACGGCGACTTCTCGGCCGCCGTCCGCCGCTGCGTCGGCGTGGCCCGCTGCCGGGTCACCACCCCGGGCTCCGACGTGATGTGCCCCTCCTTCCGGGCCACCCGCGACGAGACGCACTCCACCAGGGGCCGGGCCAGGCTGCTGCACGAGATGCTGCTCGGCGAGGTGATCACGGACGGCTGGCGGTCGCCCGAGGTGCGGGACGCGCTCGACCTCTGCCTCTCCTGCAAGGGCTGCCGCAGCGACTGCCCGGTCGGCGTCGACATGGCCACCTACAAGGCGGAGTTCCTGCACCACCACTACGCGGGCCGCCGCCGCCCCGCCGCCCACTACGCGATGGGCCGGCTGCCGCGCTGGCTCGCCCTGGCCTCGACGCTCCGCGTCGCGCCGCTCGCCAACTCCCTCTCTTCTCTGGGCCCGTTGGCCGCCCTCGCCAAACGCCTCGGCGGCATCGCCCCGGAACGCGATATCCCGCCGCTGGCCGCCGCCCCCTTCACCCGCACCTGGCGCCCCGCGCCGTCCGCCGCCTCCTCGGGGCGGCCCGTCGTCCTCTTCCCCGACACCTTCACCAACCACCTGGCCCCGGCCGCCGGCCACGCGGCCGCCACCGTTCTCACGGCGGCCGGCCTGCGGCCCACCGTGCCGCGGCGGGCCGTGTGCTGCGGCCTCACCTACGTCACCACCGGCCAACTCGACCAGGCCCGCGCGGTGGCCCGCCGCACCCTCGACCGGCTGGCGCCGGCCCTCGCCGCCGACCTCCCCGTCACCGTCCTCGAACCGCCCTGCGCGGCGGCCCTGCGCACCGACGTCCCCGAACTCCTCCCCGACGACCCACGCGCCGCCCGACTCGCCACCCTGGTCAGGACGTTCGCCGAGACGCTTGAGCAGTACGCGCCCGACTGGACCCCACCCCGCGTCGACCGCCCGGTCGTCGGCCAGACCCACTGCCACCAACACGCCGTCCTCGGCGACGCCCCCGACCGCCGCCTCCGCGAACACGCCGGCCTCACCGGCTCACTGTCCGCCGGCTGCTGCGGCCTGGCCGGCAACTTCGGCTTCGAGAAGGGCCACTACGACGTCTCGGTCGCCTGCGCCGAAGACCAACTCCTCCCCGCCCTGCGCGCCGCCCCCACCGACGCGGTCGTCCTGGCGGACGGCTACTCCTGCCGCACCCAGATCACCCAACTCACCGACCGCCCCTCCCACCACCTGGCCGAGACCCTGGCCAAGGCCCTCGCCGACCGGCCCTGACCGGGCGGGCTTGTGCGGGCCATCGTCGGCCTGGCGGCCGCCGGGCCCTGGCCGGGCGGGCGCGCGTGCCCCGCGGCGCCGCCGGCCCTCCGGTGTGGTCGCTGGAGGCGGTGTCGTCGTCCCGCCGACCGGCCTTCGGCCGATGGCTCGTCCTGTGGAAAACCGCGTGGCGCGCGGGCCGTCGACTGCCCCGCACCGCAGGCCAGGAGCGGGGCGTCCCCCGCCCTGCCTGCCGGGACCGCCGCCGTGCCTGGCCGCGCTGCGCCGCGCGGCCGGCCTGGGCCGGTGCGGCTTGGGCCTGCCGGCCGCAGGCCTGGCCCCGGGCCGTCGTTCGCTTCGCGCGGGCCGTGCCAGTCGCCCAAGCCGGCCCGGCCAGGGCCGGGCTGGTCCGGTCTATTGACGGTGCAGGGGGCCCCTCCTATGGTGGCGAGGTCTGTTCATGACAATGTCCGGCATTCCGGTATGTGAACGACTGGCCGTGCGCGTGCGAGACCCTCCTCTCAACTCCTCCCCCCCTGGAGCCGCGATGTCAGCGTTGGACTGGATCGTGGTCGCTGGCTACTTCCTCGTCGTGGTAGCCATCGGCTGGTGGTCGAAGAACCGCATCCACAGCGTGGCCGACTTCTTCACGGCCAGAGGACAGATCCCCTGGTGGCTGTCGGGGGTGTCGCACCACATGTCCGGCTACAGCGCGGTGATGTTCGTCGCGTTCGCGGCCGTCGCGTACAACAGCGGCATCACCGTCTACTTCTGGTGGCCGCTGACCATCGGACTCGGCGTCGGGGTCGGGGCGTTCCTCTTCGCCGCCCGTTGGAACCGGCTGCGGGCCAAGCATGACGTCAAGTCCCCGCTCGAGTACCTGACCCGCCGCTACAACCTGCCGACCCAGCAGGTGCTGGCGTACAGCGGGGCCGCCCTCAAGGTCGTGGACATCGCCGCCAAGTGGGTCGCGATATCCGTCCTGTTGCGCGGTTTCGCCGACATCCCGATGGAGGTCGGCATCATCTTCACCGGCGTCGCCACCATGGCCTACATGACCGTCGGGGGCCTGTGGGCCGACGTCCTCACCGACATGGGGCAGTTCGTCATCCAGGCCGTGGCCGGCGTGGCCATGCTGATCGCAGTGATGATCGAACTCGGCGTGGACTTCCCCTTCGCCATGTGGGGCGACCTGCCCGACGGCCACGGCGACCCGGTCAACGGCACCGTCACCACCTGGCTCATCCTCGCGTTCCTGCTGGTGAAGACCTTCGAGTACAACGGCGGCATGTGGAACCTGGCGCAGCGCTACATGGCCGCGCCCTCCGGCTCCGACGCCCGCCGCGCCGCGCTGCTCTCCAGCGCGCTGTGGCTGGTCTGGCCGCTGATCCTGTTCCTGCCGATGATCGCGGCGCCGCTGATCGTCCCGGGGCTCAGCAACGGCGAGGAGTCCTACGTCGCTCTCGCCCAGGAGTTGCTGCCGGCCGGCCTGATCGGCCTGATGCTGGCCGGGTTCTTCTCGCACACCATGGCCATGGTGGCCTCCGACTCCAACGTGATCACGGCCGTCATCACCCGTGACATCGCCCCGGTGCTGGCGCCGCGCGTCCGCCGGCTCTCCGAGGCCGCGCAGCTGACGTTCGCCCGCGTCACCACCGTGCTGTTCGTCGCCCTCAGCATGACCATCGCCATCACCACAGGAGGCGAGGGCTTCGTGCTCGACACCGTGGTCGAGCTGGTCGCCGCGACCATGGGGCCGATCTCGATCCCGCTGATGCTCGGCCTGTTGCCCTGGTTCCGCCGCATCGGGCCGACCGCCGCGATCACCTCGTGGGCCGGCGGGCTCGCCGTCTGGTACGTCGTCCGCTACATCGTCGACGACGCCACCCAGGCCGCCGTCGTCGGGCTGCCGCTGCTGACGTCGCTCGTCCTCTACCTCGGGGTCGGCATGCTGCGCCCCGAGCGGACGCCGGAGCGGGACGCGCTGCTCGACTCGCTCGACACCGACCCCGAGCCCGGCTCGGCCGCCGAGGCCGCGCCCGACGACGGCACGTTGACCGCCCGGTAGACGAACGCGGTGAGCGGCGCGGCCACCGCCCAGCCCAGGGTCTCGTAGAGCGCCCGCCCCTCGTGGGTGGCGCCGAGGACCCCGGTGGTCGCGCCCCGCTCGACGGCCTCGGTGGCGAGCGTCCGCATCACCACCGAGCCGAGTCCGCGGCGCTGATGCTCCGGGTAGGTCTCGACCTGGTCGACCACCGCGGCCTCGCCGACCGGCGCCACCTGCCCGCGCGCCGCCAGCGAACCGTCGGCGGCGAACACCCGCGCCCGGGTGACCCCGTGGGCCGTCTCCAGGGTGAGGCGGTAGCCGTCGGGGACGCGGGGCGCGGAGGCGTGGAGCGCGCCGGCCATCAGGTGGCCGTGGTCGCCCTCCGTCCAGTCGGGGGAGAGCCAGCCGGCCACGGCGGCCGGGGCGACGAACGCCTTGAGGTGCGTGGCGGGCACGGTGACCGCCGCGACCACGCCCCGCACGCTCGCCTCGTCCGCCGCCGGCAGCACGTGGCGGGCCACGTGCTGCGGCTGCCCGACGTCGATCCGCACGCCCCACGGCTGCTCGACGGGCGCCGGCGTCCCCCGCGACACCGCCCAACCCGCCGTCCAGGCCAGGACAAGACCGGGTGTCGGCACGTCCACGGCCATGGTCCCCTCCGAAGCTACAGTAATGGTCTCTATTGCCTAGCGCATATTACGCCGAGCGTTCGGCGGTCAGGTGCTCGGGGAGCAGGGTGAGCAGCCCGAGGGCCGCCATGGCGGCGCCGAGCCAGAGCGTGGCCGGCAGGCCCCAGGCGTCGATGACGAGCGCGCCGAGCGAGGAGCCGAGGATCACGCCGAGCGTGATGAAGGAGGAGTGGACGGTGTTGACCAGCGGCCGGGCGTTGCCGGCGCGCTGCACCCTGGTCACCATCGCCGGGTTCATGGTCACGCCGACCAGGCCAACGCCGAGCAGGAACGCGACGGCGGCCACGGGCAGTTCGGCCAGCAGGGCGAAGCCGAGGAGGAAGAGCAGGTTCATCAGCAGGCCGACGGTCAGCACCGGGACCGTGTGCCGGTCGGCGAGCCGGCCGACCACGGTGTTCCCGACGACGGTCGCGGCGCCGTAGGCGATCAGCAGCAGCGGCACGGTTCCGGTGGCGAAGCCGCTGAGCTCGGTGAGGATCGGGTTGAGGTAGCTGAACGCGGCGAAGGTCGCGCCGATGATCAGCGTGCTGGTGGACAACGCCAGCCAGAGCCGCGGCCGCCGGAACACGCCGAGCTCCTGCCGGAAGCCGCCCTCCTCCTCCGCGCGCGCCAGCGCCGGCACCCCGACGGCGGTGGCCGCGGCGGCCAGCACGGCGATCGCCGAGATCGCCCAGAACGCGGCCCGCCAGCCGAACCGTTCGCCGACCAGCGTGGCGAGTGGCAGCCCGAGCAGGGTGCCGAGCATCAGGCCGTTCATCAGCACCGCGATCGCCCTGCCGCGTATCTCGGCGCGGGCCAGCCGCACGCAGAGCGAGATCGCCACCCCGAAGAAACGCCTGCGCCGCGACGCCCGTGACGAGCCGCGCCACCAGCATCGTGGCGTAGCCGGTGGCGGTCGCCGCCAGCACGTTGCCGGCCAGGAAGGCGGCGAACAGCAACAGCAGCGCGTTCTTCGGCGTGAGCCGCAGCAGCGCCACCGTCAGGACGGGGCCGCCGACGGCCATGGCCACGGCGAACGCGGTGATCAGATAGCCGACCTGCGGCACGGTCGCGTCCAGCCCGTCCGCCAGCTGCGGCATCAGCCCGGCGACGGCGAACTCGCTGGTCACCATGGCGAAGATGCCCAGTGAAAGGACGTATACGGCACGAGGCACTGCCTCGCTCCCTCCGTTATGTAACGATCAGTTCAAAATGTGGTCGTGCGAAGGTCCGGATCGGCCGGTCGAAGCGTGTCGGCGCGTCAGCGTGTCAGCGCGTCCATGGTGAGGTCGGCGATCGCCGTCAACGCGGCCTGGTCGGCGCCGCCCTGGCTGGAGACCCGGATCCCGGCGATCGCCGCGTTGACGAACCTGGCCAGCTCGTCCGGCGCCCGCGCGGACGTCACGCTGCCGTCCCGGCGCCCGGCGGCCAGCGCGTCCCGCAGTGCGGTGAGTCGGCGCGTGGCGTCCCGCTCCAGTAGCTCGGCCACATCCGCGTCCCGCCCGGCGAACTCCACCGTGGTGTTCACCCCGAGGCAGCCGAGGCTGCCCGGCCCGTCCTCGCTCGCGACGATCGCGTCGAGCAGTGCCCGCACCCGCTCGGCGCCCGGGCTTTCGACGTCGTCGAGCGTCGCCAGTTGGGTCTCCGTCATCCCGTCGAGGTAGTGCGCGAGCGCGCGGCGGAACAGGTGGTGCTTGCTGTGGAAGGTGTTGTAGACGCTGCTGCGCCCGAGCCCCGTCGCCTCGCACAGGTCCTGGGTGGAGGTGGCCTCGTACCCCTTCTCCCAGAACACCCGCATCGCCGCGTCCAGGGCCCGCTCCTCGTCGAACATCCTCGGTCGGGCCATGCGGGGACCGTAACAGGTTTTGCATCGTTCGGTCCAATACTGCTTATTCATAAGCCTTGACTTATATAAGTCGCGGCTGCAACAGTTGCCCCCGTGCACGCCTTCGACGTCCTCGGGGACCCCGTCAGACGCCGGATCCTGGAGCTGCTCGCCGAGGGCGGCGAGCAGACGTCCGGCGCGGTCAGCCACGTCATACGGGAGGAGTTCGCCATCTCCCAACCCGCCGTCTCGCAGCACCTGCGCGTGCTGCGCGAACACGGCTTCACCACCGTCCGCGCCGAGGGCACCCGGCGCCTGTACGCGGTCGACGCCACGCCCCTGCGGGAGGTGGATGCCTGGCTCGACCACTTCCGCGGGTTCTGGAACCAGCGGCTCGACGCCCTGGCCACCGAGCTCGCCCGAGGCAGACGCGAACGCGGGAAGAACAGGAACGAGGGATCATGAACGAGAACGACATCGTCGACCGGATCAACGCCGTCCACCGCGAGTTGGGCATGAAGCGGATCCCCGCAGGCGAGGGCGCCACCGTCCTGCTGCGCCGCGGCTACGACGCCGCCATCGAGGACGTCTGGGAAGCCTGCACCGACCCGGGGCGGCTGCGCCGCTGGTTCCTGCCCGTCACCGGCGACTTCCGGCTCGGCGGCGCCTACCAGTTGGAGGGCAACGCCCGCGGCGAGATCCTGCACTGCGAGCCGCCCCGGCTGCTTCGGGTGACCTGGGTCTACGGCGAGAACACCACCGAGAAGGACATCAGCGAGGTCCAGGTGCGACTGACGCCGGGGGCGGGCGGCGAGACGATCCTGGAGCTGGAGCACGCCGCCGTCGTCGACCCCGAGTTCTGGAACCGCTACGGCCCCGGCGCCACCGGCGTCGGCTGGGACGGCGGACTGTTCGGCCTGCACGAGCACCTGCGCGGCCACGACTTCGACGAGTCGACGTGGCAACACGCGCCGGAGGCCAAGCTGTTCAACACGCTGAGCAGCGAGGCGTGGGGCGCCGCCCACGCCGCCACCGGCGCCGACCCGGAGCAGGTGGCGGCCGCCACCAGGGCCACCACGGAGTTCTACGCCCCGGCGGACGACGGGCCCGAGTGACCTCGGTTGTCCTCGGTCGTCCCGGTGTGCTCAGGCTATGCCGCGCTTCACCCGCTCCGCCTCGATGAGTTGGTCGGTGAGCTCCTCAGGATCCACCACGTGACCCGGGTCGTGCAGCTCGTGGTAGCCCGCACCGCTCAACGGCAGCCCGAGCTCGGCGAGCCGGGCCGAGAGCTGGGCGAACGCGATCTCCACCTCCGGCTCCTCCTGGTAGCGGGCCATGTCGGCCGCGCACGCCTCGGCCAGGCTGCTGCCCGCCATGCTCCAGTACGAGCACTCGGTGTCCAACTCGATCACCGACCAGGGCTGGTCGGCCGGCTCATCGGGATGCAGCCAGTACCCGATCCAGCCCTTGCCGCCCTCCGCGACGATCTTCAGGTGCTCCGCCACCTCCGCAAGACCGGCGCTGATGGCCTGGGACTCCGGGCTCGCGCGCTCCTTCTCGCTGAGATAGCTGGTGTCGAGGTGCGGGTGCGGCTCGCCGGGCGCCAGAAAGGTGATCCCCAGGACGTCGGCGAACTCGTCCCGGCCCTCCCACTCCGCCACCAGCAGCACGCGCAGATCGTCCGGTATCGGCCGGCCACCCAGGCGCTCCCTGGAGAACTCCGCAAGCCGCTCCTCGAACATGCCCCCTCCTGACCTGACGACCGACTGATACGCACCGTATCGGCTGCCACTGACAGTTGAACGCCGGCGGAGTCCGGGGGGAGAATGGGCGCCATGGGGCATGCCGTCCGCGACTACGCGCCCGCCGACGAGACGTCCTGGCTGCGCTGCCGGGTGCTGTCCTTCCTCGGCACCGCCTACTTCGACAACGTCCTGCGGGCGAAGCCGGCCATCCCCGAGCCCGGCCTCGAACTGGTCGCCGTCGGCGAGGCGGGGGCCGTGGTCGGCCTCCTGGACGTCATCGTCGAGGGCGACGCGGCGACGATCGACAACGTCGCCGTCCACCCCGACCACCAGGGCCGAGGCATCGGCGCCGCGCTCCTCGCCGAGGCCCGCGCCCGGTTGCGGGCGCTCGGGGCGGCGACGCTCGACGCCTGGACGAGGGACGACCCGGGGACCCTCGGGTGGTACCGGGCGATGGGCTTCGCCGAGAGCGACCACTACCTCCACGTCTTCGCGAACCACTACACGGACCCGGCCGAACCCGACCGCGCCGTCGCCGAGCGCCACCCCGACCTCCGACCGGTCGCCCTCTTCCTGCACGCCGACCTGCTTCACGAGCGGGCGATGCGGGAGCGGTTCGCCCGGGTGCACGTGTGCCGTCGGTTCTCGGCGGCGCTGTGACGTGATGTCCGATCCCCGCCGGCCGGATCGGCGGCGGGGCGGCAGTCTGGGCGCATGACGACGACATCGACGACATCGACGACGCCTGCCTTCCGGATCCACGCGCTGCCCGCCGAGGCGTTGGCCGGCGTGCGCGAGCGGGGGACCGACGCCTTCGGCGTGCCGGCGGAGCGGATCACCGCGCAGGGCGGCGAACCCGCCCGCTGTTGCCTGCGGGACGCGGCGCCCGGCGAGGACCTGCTGCTCTTCGGCTACGCGCCGCCGCTGCCCGCCGTCAGCCCCTACCGCGAGGTGGGCGCGGTGTTCGCACACGCCGAACCCTGCGCCGGGCCCGAGGACGTCACCCGCTACCCCGCCGACTGGCACGGCCGGGCGCAGGTGCTGCGCGCCTACGACGCCCGCGGTTGGATCCACGAGGCCACCACCGTGCACGACGGGCAGGACCCGGAGCGGACGATCGCCGAGCTGCTGGCCACGCCTGGCGTGGCGCGGATCCACAGCCGCAACGTCGCCTACGGGTGCTACATGTTCGCCGTCTCGGCCGCGGCCGCTGGGTGAGGACGTCGACGGCGACGAGGCCACCGCCTCGGTGAACTCCCTCGTGTACGTCCACCGCGAGGGCCAGCTGCGGACGACCGTGGGCTAGCTTGGGGCGATGTTCGACGAGTCGGAGCGGCGGGCCTGGGTCGGGCGGGCGGCCGCCTACGCGGGGAGTTTCGCCCGGCTCTGCGCGTATCCGGTGCGGCCGTTGCTCGACGCGGTCGGCCTGGCGGCCGGCACGCGCCTGCTGGACGTGGGCACCGGTACCGGCGCCGTCGCGCTGGCGGCGGTCGCGCGGGGCGCGCGGGTGACGGCGGTGGACGCCGAGCCCGACATGGTGGCGTTCGCGGCCCGGGCGGCGCCCGACGCGGACGTGCGGCTCGCCGCCCTGCCGCATCTGCCGTTCGCGGATGGGGAGTTCGACGCGGTGGTCGGCAACTTCGTGCTCAACCACGTCGGTCGACCGAGGACCGCGTTGGCCGAGCTGCGCCGCGTCACGCGCGTGGGCGGGCGAATCGCGGCCACGATCTGGCGGGCCCCGCCGGCCGCCGGCCAGACGTTGCTCGGCCGAGCCGTCGAGGCCGCCGGCGCCAGCCGGCCCGCGCATCTGGTCCCCCTCGCCCCCGAGGACGACTTCCCGCGCACGGAGCGCGGCCTGGCCGACCTGTTCGTCGCCGCCGGACTGGCGGAGGTGACCTGCGAGACCGTCGCCTGGGCACACCGCGCCACGGCGGAGGAGTGGTGGAGCGGCCCGGCGGCCGGGGTGGCGACGATCGGGCAGATCGTGACCGCCCAGCCGCCGGCGGCCGTCGCGGAGATCAAGGCCCACTTCACCGCGCTGAGCGCGGAGTTCGCCGACCGCGACGGTGTGCTGACGCTGCCGCACGCGGCGTTGCTCGCGGTGGGCGTCAACGGAGCTCGAACCACACGGTCTTGCCGCTGGGCTTGAGGCCGCCGTGCACGGTGATCCCCCAGGCCGCCGCCAGCGACTCGACCAGCCGCAGCCTCTGCCCGCCGACCGCCTCCGGCGGCGTCACGGTGGGCCGGATGTCCTGGATCCCGTGCGTCGCGCAGTCCCGCACCGCCACCATGGCCCGTCCGGGCCGGAGGATCGTCCGCACGCTGAGAGACGGGACGGCCGTGTGGACGTACACGTTGCTGACCACCTCGCTCACGAGCAACCGCGCCGTCTCGGCGAACGGGTTGAGCTCCGCCCTGAGCAGCAGGTACGCGACGTGGTCCCGCGCCAGCTGCGGCGTGTCCGCCGCGTTCGGCGCGGTCAACAGGTAGGAGCGGACGGCGGGTTGGATGTCGGAGGTGGGGTTCACGGTGCCCTCCCGGTGCTTACGGACGCGAGTCGTTCCGTCACTGAGTGGAAGCGTAAGCTATCGGCGGGCAACCTGTGTAGTGGAACCTGAGGATGTGTTCGTCAGTTGCCTGCGACTGGTGCGGACCAGGAGAAGGAGTTGTCGATGACCGTGAGGGCCACGCCGACAGTCAGACTGCGCCGACTCGGTGCCGAACTGCGCCGCATGCGCGAGGCCGCCGGCTGCAACGTCATCCAGGCGGCGAGACTGCTCGGCTTGGAACGAACCCGCATCAGCAACATGGAGGCTGGCCGGCTCGGCGTCACCGCGGGGCGCGTCAGATCACTCGCGAGTGTGTACCAGTGCGGGGACCGGGCCTACGTCGACGCGCTGGCCGCCATGGCGGAGGAGCGGGTGAAGGGCTGGTGGGAGGAGCAACGGGGGAGGATGCCGGCCGCCGCCCTGGAGCTGGCGGAGCTGGAGCACCATGCCCGCGGCATCCGCGCCGTTCAGGTCACGCACTTCCCGGGGCTGCTCCAGACCGAGGAGTACGCGAAGGCCGTGTTCTCGGTGGCGGTGCCCGAGCCGAGCCCCGTCGAGTTGCGCCGGATCCTCTCGTTCCGCATGCGGCGCCGCGATGTGCTGGACCGCGAGGACGATCCGCCGGCGGCCACGTTTCTCATCCACGAGACGGCGCTCCGCCTCGACTTCGGCGGGGCGACCGTCATGCGCGCTCAGCTCAGGCACGTTCTCGACGCCTCGGAGCGGCCCAACGTCACGGTGCGGGTGATCCCGTTCGCCGCCGGTGGATTCCCGAGCGCCGGCGCCTCCATGAGCCTCGCCGCCGGGCCCGTGCCGCAGCTGGACACCGTCCAGTTCGATTCGCCGATCGACACCGTGCTGGTTGATGCTCCCGCAGCACTGGGAAAGTATCGAAAGACGCTGGATAGGATCGAAGAGTGCTCGCTCGATGTCGCGAAGTCGCGCGATTTCTTGCGAGATATGTCGGAACAGACCTGATGGCGGTGAGGATGTCGGGCATCCAGTGGCAGAGGTCTTCCTACTCCACCGACGGCGGCGGCAACGCCTGCCTTGAGGTGGCTCGCGCCGGCGACATGCCCGTCCTCCTCAGGGAGAGTGACGAGCCGGACGTCATAGCCGTCGCTGCTCCGGCGGCCCTCGCGGCGCTGTTGCGCGCGGTCAAGCGCGGTCAACTGGACCGGCTGGCCGGCTGAGGGACTCCCACCGACCGAGGGCGTCTCCCTGACGCCCGACGGGACGCGAGACTTCATCCTGAGCGTCATGAAGGAGAGCTGAACCGTGAGCGTGTCGGAAATCTGCTGGCAGAAGTCCTCCTACTCCCCGGAAGGCGCGGACAACAACTGCCTTCAAGCGGCGCGCGGCCGCGAAAGCGTCGTCCTCCTCAGGGAGAGTGACGAGCCGGACGTCATAGCCGTCGCTGCTCCGGCGGCCCTCGCGGCGCTGTTGCGCGCGGTCAAGCGCGGTCGACTGGACCGGCTGGCCGGCTGAGGGACTTCCACTGGTCGACGACCTCCCGGCACGCGGCCACCTGCTCGTCGGCGACGAGCAGGACGAGGCCGCCGGCGTGATCGCTGTACTGGACGAGGACGTTCACCCCGGCGTCGCCCAGCAGTCGTGCCAGCGCGCCGAGTTGCCCGGGAGTGTCCTGTTCGAGTCGGGTCGTCACGACGTCCCGGACGGTCGCCTGGTCGAGGCCCGCCTCCGTGGCGGCACGGAGTGCGCGTGGGCCGTCGTCGACGAGGTAGTGGGCGACGGCCCGGCCGTCGTGCGTGAACACGCCGCCGCCCTCCAGGCTGACTCCGGCGCGGCCGAGCGCCTGGCCGAGGTCGGCCAACGCGCCCGGCCGGTCGGGGAGATGGACCTCGAGGTCCTGCGAAGGGGAGCTCATGGCCCCGACCGTAGGACCGGAACGGTTCGGCGACGGCCGAACCGTTCCGGGCCCGGTCACCACACGCGTCACTCCTCGCCGGAGAATCGCTCCCACGCGGACTGCCGGGTCATCCCCAGCGTCTCGCCGATGCGCGCCCAGGTCACGCCCAGCGCACGCGCCTTGAGCACCCACTGGGCGAGATTCCGCTCCACCTGCGCCCCCGCCGCCGCGATCAGCGGCAGACTCGACAGCACCACCTCGGCGCTCGTCACCTGGTCCCACGGCGCGAGTTGCGGTCCGTCCCCCACGGGCTTCCCCTCGATCACCGTCGAGCAGAGGGCCACACACTCGTCGCAGATGAACACGCCAGGTCCGGCCAAGAGCGTGCCCACCTCGGTGTTCCGCTTCTGGCAGAACGAGCACGCCGCGATCACGGACTCCTTCGTGGCAGGCGGCATCCGATCACTCCCTCCTCCGTCAGGAACTTCCTGACGGCGTCAGGCGTGACCTTACAACGTCAGGCGGTGCCTGACAATGCGCGTCGTGCGACTCCGCTGGGCGTACGGGAGGCGATGCGCTAGCTTCGATGGTCGGGAGCGCTCCATGCCTGACCGCGTCGAGCCGAGAGCTGCCGAACATGACGAATTCCGCTGGCGGTCACCGCCGCTGGTCGCTGGTCGCCGCCGCGTTGACGGTGACGTTGGTCGGAACGCCGGCGCAGGCCGAGCCGCGCGTGGACAACCCGTACCTGGGCGCGGACGTGTACGTGAATCCCGCCTGGTCGCGGCTGGCCGCCGAGGAGCCGGGCGGGGCGGCGGTCGCGGGGGAGCCGACCGCCGTGTGGTTGGACGAGGTCGCGGACGTCGGCGGGCTGCCCGACCACCTCGACGCGGCGCTCGCGCAGGGCGCCGACGTCGTCCAACTCGTCCTCCACGACCTGCCGGGCCGCGACTGCCATCTGATGGGCGCCGACGGCGAGTTCGGGTACGGGGAACTCGACCGCTACCGGAGCGAGTTCGTCGACCCGATCGTCGACGTCCTGGCGGAGCCGGCCTACGCCGGACTCCGCGTCGTCACCGTCGTCGAGCCGCACGCCATCGCGGCCCTCGCCACGTACACCGGCAGCAGCCCGGTGGCGACGCCGGAGTGCGACACGATGCGGGCCAACGGCGGTTACGTGAACGGCATCGGCTACGCGCTCGCCCGGCTCGGCGAACTCCCGGGCACCTACAGCTACCTGGACATCGCCCACCCGGGCTGGCTCGGCTGGTCGTACGACGCGGCGCCGGCCGTCGAGCTGCTGTACGCCGCGGCCACCGCCGCCGGCTCGACCCCCGACGACGTGCGCGGCCTCATCGCCAACACCGCCGACTACGCCGTCCTGCGCGAGCCGTACTTCGCCGTCACCGACACGATCAACGGCGCGCCGGTACGGCAGAGCCGCTGGGTGGACTGGCGGGACTTCGTCGACGTCGAGTCGTACGCGGCGACGTTCCGCGACCTGCTGGTGCGACGCGGACTCCCCGCCGACATCGGCCTGTTGGTCGACACCTCACGCAACGGCTGGGGCGGGCCGGCCAGGCCCGCCGGGCCCGGGCCGCGCACCTCCGTCGACGCGTTCGTGGACGGCGGCCGGCTCGACCGCCGGAGTCGGCCCGACAACTGGTGCAACCAGGCAGGCGCCGGCCTGGGAGAACGCCCGACGGCCGCCCCCGCGCCCGGCGTCGACGCCTATGTCTGGGCCAAGCCGCCCGGCGAGTCCGACGGCTACGCGGGGCCGAGCACCAACCCCGTGGAGCGGATGTGCGATCCCGACGCCTGGCCGGGCCGCCAACCCTCCGGCGCCCTCCCGGGCGCGCCGGCGGAGGGCGAGTGGTTCTCGGCCCACTTCCGCCAACTCCTCACCAACGCCTGGCCGCCGCTGACTCATTGATCGTGCGGTCCCCGGCGGAGCACGTCGAGTACGCGCCATTCCCGACTCCCCGGCGTCGTGGAGCGACACCGGGGAGTCGGGGGAGAGCGACGAGACGTGCCACTCCATCGAGTGGCCAGCCGAGGTCAGGTATTCCGACATGGCATCCTCCGTGCTACCGACGTGCGACTTCCCCCGCACGGCAGTCGTCGGAAGGATCGTGATGGAGATCGACGGCATACCCGTTGAGGACCTCGTCCAGTCCTGGCACGAGATCCAGGCCGAGTACGACATGGCCCGCGACGGCGAGTACGACCAGTCCGTCCTCGACTGTGTCACCCGCCTCACCGCCGACCCCGGCGCCGAGACCGCCTACGTGTGGGCGCTCGCACTGGCGACGATGGCCCCCTATCTGACCCGGCCCGGCGTGAAGGTCAAACAGCGGACCGCGGAGGCGCTCCAGGGCGTCGACGCCGCACTGCGCGACCGGCCCTGCGGCCACGACGCCCACCCGTACCAGACCCATGACGGCGCGGCCGCCGACGAGGAACTTCTCGACCTGCTTCCGCGGCTCGTCGACGAGAGCGCCGAGTGGGAGGAGTGGGGCGAGAAGCACCCGCGCGAGGCGTGGCGCTGCCCGCGCAACGTCGCCGGGTACGCGCGGATCGCCCTGGACATCGTGTATCCGGGGCAGATTCCCGATGTCCCGGCCCGGTTGTCGCTCGAGGACCGCGAGGACATCCAAACGCTGGAGGCGCTGCTCGAGCTGTACCCCAAGCCGTGGACGGACGTCGAGAGCGAGATCTCCGCACAGGGCACGAACCTCTACCTCGCGGAGCCCGAGGACCGTCCCGGGCGCCTCCAGGTCGTCCGGGCCGTCAGCTGGCACGCCTTCTCCGGCGTGATCCGGCGGAAGTCCGTGCTCGACTCGCTGATCAGGGGGGTGGAGAAGGTGCTGCCGGACTTCGCCGGGGCGACCTGCGAGCACGACGAGCACCCGCCCCTGAGCGACCTCAGCACGTCGGCCATGGAGGTCGGCATCGTCCTCAGCAGTCCCGCCGGCCGGGCCGTGTACGAACGGGAACGCGACTACTACGGGGACGGCCTCCCCCTTGACCAGATCGTGTGCCCGGCCTTCATGGCGGACGTCGCGCGGGAGACGCTGACCGAGCTCCGCGCCGGACGTGACTCCCTCTTCGGCCCTCGCGACACCTCCCACCTCGACGCCGAGTACCTGTGCGCGGACGGGCGGTTGGAGATCGGGAAGATCACGGAGCGGCTCGAGCGGGCTCACTGGAACGAGGCGTACGCCGACGAGTTGGGGCTGTGGGCCGCCCGCCGGTACGAGCAGGGGCGGCAACTCGACGACAGGGAGCGGACGGTGCTGCTGCTCACCGCCCGACAGACCATGAAGATCTCGTACCCGAGCCCGCCCCTCGCCGTCGCCGAGGGCATCCTCACGGTCATGCGCGCGGTCGCTGCCGCCCCCCGTCCCGAGGCGTGCGCCCACGCCGATGCCCACCCGGCACTGGGCGGCGAGGTCCTCCGCAAGGCCCTCGCGCACTTCTACGCCCCCGACGACCACCCGGCGGCCGAGGAGGGCCCAAGCGCGGAGGCGTGGACGTGCCCCCGGTTGGCCGCCGAGGTCGCGGAGGAGTGCGTCGAGAGGCTGGAGGACCTGTACGGGGACGACGAGGACGAGTGGTAGGGGCGGAGCCGCGGCACGTCGACGTCTCGGCGGCCCGCGCCGTGACCACGTCAGGCAAGGGCGGCCGTCCTGGCCGCCCGCCCGGTGCACGCCTTCGACGTCCTCGGGGACCCCGTCCGCCGCCGGATCCTGGAGCGCGAACACGCCGCCGTCGTCGACCCCGAGTTCTGGGAGCGCTACGGCCCAGGCGCCAGCGGCGTCGGCTGGGACGGCGGGCTGCTCGGCCTCGCCGAGCACCCGTGGGGCGCCGACCTCGACCGACGGCGTGGGAGGCCAGCCCGCAGGGCCAGCGGTTCAACACGCTGAGCAGCGAGGCGTGGGGCGCCGGCCACGCCGCCACCGGCGCCGACCCGGAGCAGGTGGCCGCGGCCACCGAGGCCACCACCGAGTTCTACGCGCCCTCGGGCGACGCGCCTCGGTGACGGCCTCAGCCCCTCAGCCCCTCAGTGCGGGTGCGAAACCTGTGCCAGCAGCGCCCTGATCTCCCTCAGCGTCATCCCGGCGCTTCCGTCCTGGTCCCGGTCGGCGATTTTCTCGAAGTGCTTTTCGGCCGTCTCCAGATCGCCCCTGCGGCGGGCGAGGACGCCGGCGTAGCGGTTGCCGCGCAGGTGGCCCGGATATTCCTCCAGGATCTTCGCCACGATGTCGGTCGCCTCCTCGTCCCGCTCCAACTCAACGAGCAGCTCGGCCAGTTCGGGCCGCGGGTCGAGCTTGCTGAAGCTGTACCGTTCCCGCTCGAACTCCGGGTACCGCTCGGCGGCGCGCTGCAGCCACGTCAGGGCCTCCTCCTCGCGCCGAAGGCCACGCAGCGCGCGTCCCAGGTAGTACGACGCGTCGACGATGCCGTCCTCCCAGGCCATCAGCAGCCACCGCTCGGCCTCGGCGTGGCGCCCGTACCTGACCATGCTCATTCCCGCGAGGTAGGCGGGTTGGGCCAGGCCGGACTCCGCCGCCCGCACGTACCAGCGCTCCGCGAACCGCGGGTCGCCGCCGCGTTCCTCGGAGATCCAGCCCACATGCCACGCGGCCCGGCCGTGCCCCAGCAGCGCCGCCCGGTGGTACCAGAGGCCGGCCGACCGTTTGTCCCCCGCGGCGGAGTGGATCTCGGCGATGTCGTACGCCGCTTCGGCGTCCCCCTCCGCCACGGCGGGCTCGTAGAGCGGGAGCACGTGCGTGCCCTTGGCGCCGCTGAGTTGGCGCAGCATGCGGCCGAGGTCCCGGAGGGCGCGCGGGGTGCCGGCCCGGCGATACCACTCGGCGGCCTCCGGCAGCCGGCACAGCCGGCCGAGCGCGTCGGCGTAGGCGAACATCTCGTCGGGGCCAGCGCCGTCCGCCTCGGCGGCGGCGCGCAGCTCGGGCAGACGGGCACGGCGTTCGGCGTTCGCCGGGCTCTCGGGCTTGTCCCGAAGCTCAGCGACATCCTCGAGGGCGTCGACGATCAGCTCCTGGACGGTGTCGAGCGGGTCGTAGTTCTCCTCGTCCACCCCGGTACCGCGCAGCCACTCCTCCGCCTCGTCGAGCCGGCGCTGACGCGTGCACAGCACGCCGAGCCGGAGGCGGGCGAGGTCGTGGCCGCCGTTCTCGTCCGCGGTCCGGAACCACCGCTCGGCCTCCTGCGGTTCGCCGCGCTCCTCCCACCAGGCCCCCAGCGCGAACGCGGCGCCGGAGTACCCCAGTTCGTGGGCGCGCTCGGCGAGGGCCCGCGCCTCGGGCCATCGGCTCGCGTCCCGCTCCACGAGGATGGCCTGCTCCACGAGCGCCTTCGCACTGCCCAGCGCGGCGGCCCGGGCGTACAGCTCCTCCGCCTCTCGGACCGTGCCGGGATAGGCGTCGAACATGCCCTTGAACTCGGGGTCGCGCAGGTCGCTCAACGCGTCGTAGGCGGCCTCGGGATCGCCCGCTCGCTCGGCTTCCGCGAGTGCCTCCCGCCATCGTGCCAGGTCGTCCTGGATGCGCTCGACGATGTGACGGGCCTGGAAGGCCTTCCGATCCCCTCGCTCGCACGCCTCGCCGAGCCGCGTCAGCGCCTCGTCCCACGCACCCTGCGCGGCGAGCCTCACGGCCCCGTTGGTGAGGCACTCCACGCTGCCCAACTCGGCGCCCCGCGCGTACCACTCCCGGGCCCCGGCCTCATCCCCCGCCTCCTTCAACAGGGTGGCAAGCCCGAAGGCGCACCCCCCGTCCCGGTCGGCGGCCGTGCGGTACCACCGCTCGGCCTCCTCGAACTCCCATCTGTCCTTGTGGACGATGGCCAGCGTGCGAGCGGCCTTGGCATCCCCCTCCGCAACCGCCGCCTTCTCCCACCAGGGCAACGCCTCCTCCAGCTGCCCCCTCTCGGTGAGGAGTTGGGCATACTCCCGGGCCGCGCCGGGCCGACCGGTCTCGGCGGCGGCCAACTCGCCATCGTCCGGCCGGACGTTGGACTTCCGTGCTTCGGTTGACGATTGCTCACGCATCCGCCGATCGTGCCAGAGGGCCGGCGACGCGTCCTCGGTAGGCCCTCTGCTCCGGTAGGCCACCACCACCTTCCGGGTGCCCACTCGTCGCCTTTCGGGGGCGCATACGTGGAGCGCGCGAGCGCGGCACGGAGACAGGGACGATACGGGGACCCTGGCCTGGTACCGGGCCAGGGGCTTCGCCGAGAGCGACCACTACCTCCACAGGAACGCCAGCGCGCACACCGACCCGAAGGGACCGGAACGCGCCAGCCGAACGCCGGCCCGCCCTCCGACCGGTCGCCCTCTTCCTGCACACCGAGTCGCGTCACGAACGGGCGATGCGGGCAGGCCGGGCACGGACTCGGGTGGCCACCCGGCTATCGGATCGGTGGTGGGCGGTGCCTGGTTGGGCACGTCTTCTCCTACCTCATCACGGCTGCCAGCCCTACTGCTAGCACCTCGTTGCCGGCACCGTGTTCTCGTCGATGACGATCAACTGACGTGCTCCAGCGGGCGGGAGACACCTGATGCTCTCGTGGCGCGGTCAGCGCCTCGCGGCCAGGAACTCGTCGAAGGTGCGCGGCGGGCGCCCGGTCAGGTCGTGGACGGCCGTCGTCACCTCGGAGAGGTTGCCGGCGGCCAGGTCGGCGTAGAGCCATAGCAGGTCGTCGACGAACCAGCCGGGGAGGCCCTGTTCGCGCAGTCGGGCGGCGGCCTCCGCCGGTGGCTGGTCGTGGAAGGGGACGCCCAGCTTCGCGGCGATCTCGGCGTGGGTGAGCGCCTCGGGGCCGGTGAGGTCGTAGGCCAGGCCCGCGCCGCTCCCGGGGCCGGTGAGCAGCGCGGCGGCGCACGCGGCGATGTCGTACGCGTCGATGTACGCCACCCGGCCCGAACCGTAGGGGCCGGAGACCGCTTCGGCGGCGGCGAAGCCGCCCTCGCCGGTGAAGAAGTTCTGCATGTAGCCGGTCGGCCGGAGCAGCGAGTGCGGGACGCCGGAGGAGCGCAGGTGCCGCTCGATCTCCCAGTGCGCGCGGACCGAGAGCTTCGCCTCGGGCGCCGGCCGCCAGGCGGACACCTTCACCAGGTGCGAGACCCCGGCGGCGCCGGCCGCGTCGATCGCGGCGGTCTGCTGCCGCACCATCGGTTGCGGCCCGGCCACCGGGAGCGCGCCGCCGCTGTTCAGCAGGAGCCGGTCCACCCCGTCGAGGGCGGCCGCGACGCCGGCCGGTTCGTCGAGGTCGCCGACGACGAACTCGCAGCCCAGCGCCCGGCCCTTGGCCTCGTCCCGCACCAGTGCCCGGAACGGCGCGCCCGCGGCCGTCAGCATCCGGACGAGGTGGCGGCCGATCGTGCCGGTGGCGCCCGTGACGAGAATCATCCGTTCCTCCGCGTAACCTGAGGTGGCCTCGAATTACTCCAGCGGGGCGAACCTAGCACGACAACCCGAGGGGGCCTCACGTTATGTCGGACCCAACGCGCCGCCGGCGGGCGGACGCGCGGCGCAACCGCGAGCGCCTGCTCGCCGAGGCGGAGGAGGTCTTCAGGGAGCAGGGCACCGAGGCCTCGTTGGAGCGGATCGCCCGCCGGGCCGGCGTCGCCATCGGCACGCTCTACGCCCATTTCCCCAACCGCCGCGCCCTGTTGGGCGCGCTGCTGCGCGATCGGCACGAGGGCCTGTTCGCCCTCGGCGACGAGCTCAGGACCGCGACCGCCGTCCCGCCCTTCGAGGCGCTCGCCCGCTGGATGCGCGCCGTCGCCGAACACGGCGCCGTCTACGACGGGCTCGCGCGGGAACTCCTCGGCAGCCTTGACGACCACGGCTCCGAACTCCACGCCGCCTGCGAGCGGTTGTCCGCCGGCGGCCGGGCCCTCACCGAACGGGCGGTCGCCGCCGGGGCGATCCGGGCCGACGCGACGGCGGACGACGTCTTCGCGCTCGTCAGCGCCGCGGCGTGGCTGCGGGCGCGGACCCCGGACGAGGCGCGGGCCGAGCACCTGCTCGGCGTGGTCTTCGACGGGCTGCGGCCGTAGCGGCCGTGGCGGCCGCCGCAGCCGTGCGGCACGCGAATTCGTTGGCGCTTCCGCGCGGAGCCGGCGATGGTGGGCGGATGGACGTCACCACCTCGGACGGCAGGGCCTGGCGCATCGGAACCGACTCGGAGACCGCGTGGATCGCGGACGGCACGTCGGTCGGCCTGACCATCGCCTCCGCGATCCCGCCGGTCTTCGACGCGTACGCCACGATCGTCGTGCCGGAGGACGACGACGTGGCCTGGGAGGCGCTGGACCGGGCGCTGGTGTCGGTCCTGCGCGGTGAGTCGCCGAACCAGCCCTGGTGGCTGGGATACCTCGACAACGGCGCCGACGACATCGTCTTCCCCGAGGCTTCCCAGGTGACCCTGTACGCCGAATGGCGCTACGTGCTGGTCGAGGCGGGTCCTGAGCAGGCGTTCAGCTGGCGCCGGCTGACCTGGCGTCAACGTCGCAGTCTGCCTGACCTGTTGTTTCCGACCGACCGCGGCTGGCTGGTGTCGCGGTTGTTCGACGACGACTGGATCTGCGTCGGCGGGCCCGCCGGACTGGTGCACGAGCTTCTTCGCCACCCCGACCTCACGGCACGCCGAGTGGAACTCGGCGAGGACGCGACTCCTCCAGGTCACGTCGCCAGCTAGCCGCGGATGCTCTTTGCCGCGCGGTGCAGCTCCGCGAGGACCGTGCGGACGGCGCGGCGGGCCGTCCGCTCCGGGCGGTGCAGGGCATCGATGTGGCGGTGCGCGTGGACGTCGGCGAGCGGGCGGAGGGCGAGGGCCGGGTGCGGGCGGGTGGTCCAGCGCGGCATCAGCGCCAGGCCGCCGCCGGCGGCCACCGCCTCGGCGACGACGGCGAACTCGTTGATCCGGTGGGCGATATGGAGCCGGCGGCCGGCCGCGGCGGCGATCGCGTCGATGGTGGCCATCAGCGGGAAGCCGTCGTGGACGGTGATCCACGGCTCGTCGACGACGTCCCGCGGGTGGAGCGCCGCCCGGGCGGCGAGCGGGTGGTCGGCCGGGAGCGCGACGTCCAGCGGCTCGCGCAGCAGCGTCGTCGCCGTGACGGTGCGCGGCCAGGGCGGGGCGGGGTCGAGGCGGTGGGCGAGCACGAGGTCGTGGTCGCGGGTGAGGCGGGGGAACTGGCTGCGGGCCACGTCCTCGTCGGAGAGCGCGAGTCGGGGCCGGCCGGGGCCGGCGAGGCCGCGCAGCAGGAGCGGGAAGAACGCGGCGGCCGCGCTGTGGAAGGCGGCGACCGACACGGTGCCGTCCGGCCGCTCCACGAAGTCGTCGACCGAGTGCCTGGCCCGGGCCAGGGCGGTCTCCACCTCGATCGCCGACGCCGCGAGCGCCCGCCCCGCCTCGGTCAACACGACGCGCCGGCCCGCGCGTTCGGTGAGGGGCACCGGGATCGAGCGTTGCAGCAGCCGCAGTTGCTGGGAGATCGCCGAGGGCGTGACGAGCAGGGCCTCGGCGACGGCGCTGACGCTGCCGAGTTCGCCGAGCTCCCGGAGAATCCGCAGCTGACGGGCGTCCATGCGTCGACAGTGTAGGGAAACTACAGGGTCGTTTGAGACGTTGGTGCTGGGCTACAGCGTCCGGGATACGGCAGCGTGGTGCCGTGCTCGATGCCCGCCGCACCGACGTGGTGCTGTTGCTGGTGGCGATCGTCTGGGGTTCAAGCTACCTCGCGGCGAAGACGGCCACCGTCGTACTGCCGGTCCTGCTGGTGCTGTTCGCCCGGTACGCGCTCTCCGCGCTCGCCTGCGGGGCGCTGCTGGTCTTCTCGGGCCGCCCGAACGGCGAGGAACTGCGGATCGGGGCGCTGCTCGGCGTCACCCAGGCGGCGATCCTGGTGTTGGAGACGTACGGCGTCGCGCACACCAGCGCCGCCAACGCCGGCCTGATCATCAGCCTGACGATCGTGCTGACGCCGCTGCTCGACCGCGGGGGCGGGGTCGGGCGGCTGCCGCCGGCGTTCTTCGTCGCCGCCGGGGTCTGCGTGCTGGCGGTCGCGCTGCTGATGTCCGGCGACGGGTGGCGGGAGCCGCGCGGCGGCGACCTGTTGATGCTGGCGGCCGCGGTGGTGCGGGCGGGGCATGTGGCGCTCGTCGGGCGGCTGACCGTGAACCGCGCGGTGCGTCCCCTGCAACTGACCGCCGTGCAGACCGCGGTGGGCACGGCGCTGTTCCTGGCGCCGGCGGCGGCCAACGCCCGGGAGCTGGCGGCGAGTAGCGCCACGACCTGGGCGCAGCTGGCGTATCTGGCGCTGTTCTGCAGCGTGTTCGCCTTCCTGGCGCAGACGTGGGCGGTGCAGCGGACGTCGGCGAGCCGGGCCAGCCTGCTGCTCGGCACCGAGCCGATCTGGGCCGTCGTGGTCGGGATCGGCCTCGGCGACGAGCGGTTCACCGTGCCGGCGGCGGTCGGCGCGGCGCTGCTGGTAGCCGGCACCTACTGGGGGCAGGCGGTCGAGCGCGCCCACCGAACGACCGAGAAGATCCCGACGAAGGATGCGAGATGTCCGAGGCTGAACGAGAACACGACACCTACGGGCGTCTGATCGACCTGCTCGACTCCACGGCGACGCCCTACCGGCTCATCGACCACGAGCCGGAGGGCGCGACCGAGGCGGTGAGCGCGCTGCGCGGGCATCCGACGGCGGACGCCGCGAAGTGCATCGTGCTGCGGGTGAAGGTGGACCGCCGCACCACCCGCAACGTGCTCGCCGTCGTGCCGGGGGACCGGCGGGTCGACCTGGCCGCCGTCCGGGTGCTGTTCGCGGCCCGCTACGTCGGGTTCAGCGACGCGGCGACGGCCGAGCGGCTGGCGCGCGCCGTGCCAGGCACGGTGCTGCCGTTCAGCTTCGACCCGGACCTCGAACTCGTCGCCGACCCGGACGTCGTCGCGCGCCCCGAGCTCTACTTCAACGCGGCGCGGCTCGACCGCTCGCTCGTCATCTCGGGCGCGGACTACGCGGCGCTGGCCAAGCCGCGCGTCGAGCGCGTCGCGGATCAGGCCGTCACCCCGTAGACGCCGGCGGCCGCCGCGGCCGCCGCGGCCTCGGCGGCGCGGTCGGCGGCGGCCTCGTCGAGCGGGTCGCCGCTGGCGAGCAGCCGGTAGTAGAGGGGCGCCGAGACGGCGCGGATCACCTCGTGCGGGTCGGTGCCGGGCGCCAACTCGCCGCGCTCGACGGCCTGTTCCACGCAGGGCGCCCACTCGGCGATCCGGGTCGCGTAGAAGCGGCGCAGCGCCTCGGCGGTGGCGGCGTCGCTGGTCGCGGCGGCGATGACGGCCCTGAACAGGGCGCCCTGCCGCGGGTCGGTGAGGGTGCGCTGGACGAGACGCGCGTTGGCCCGCAGGTCGCCGAGGAGCGAGCCGGTGTCGGCGCGCGGCAGGGACTCCTCCGCCATCTCGGTCAGCAGATCGGCGACCAGCCCGGTCGGCGTGGCCCAGCGGCGGTAGACGGTGGTGCGGCCGACGCCGGCGCGGCGCGCGACGTCGGCCAGGTCGAGGCCGCCGAACCCGAGCTCGGCGAGCGCGTCGCCGGCCGCCCTGAGCACCGCCGACCGCACCCGCGCGGTGCGCCCGCCGGGTCGGGTCGTGCCGTGACCGGCGTAATGGGATTCCTGTTCCATTAGGCGCTCTCCTTCTGGTAGCCTCCGAGGCGCAAGCTTAAGGGAACAACGATCCCGTTAGGGGTCGGGAGGTGGACGATATGGAGTACCGACGGCTCGGGGCCTCCGGGCTGAGCGTCCCCGCGCTGAGCTTCGGCGCGGGCACGTTCGGCGGCCGCGGCCCGCTCTTCGGCAACTGGGGCACCAGCGACGCCGCCGAGGCCCGCCGCCTCGTCGACCTCTGCCTGGACGCGGGCGTCACGCTCTTCGACACGGCCGACGTCTACTCCGACGGCGCGTCGGAAGAGGTGCTCGGCGCCGCGCTCGCGGGGCGCCGCGACCGGGCGCTGATCTCCACCAAGACCGGCCTGCCGACCGGGGAAGGACCGGGCGACGCCGGCACGTCCCGCGCCCGGCTCGTCGCCGCCGTCGACGGCGCGCTGCGCCGGCTCGGCACCGACCACATCGACCTCTTCCAACTCCACGCCTTCGACGCCGCCACGCCCGTCGAGGAGGTCCTCGCCACCCTGGACGACCTGGTGCGGGCCGGGAAGCTGCGGTACGTCGGCGTCTCCAACTTCTCCGGCTGGCAGCTGATGAAGTCGCTGGCCGCCGCCGACCGGCACGGCCGGCCGCGGTACGTCGCGCACCAGGTCTACTACTCGCTCGTCGGCCGCGACTACGAGTGGGAACTGATGCCGCTCGGCGCCGACCAGGGCGTCGGCGCGCTCGTCTGGAGCCCGCTCGGCTGGGGCCGGCTCACCGGCCGAATCCGCCGCGGCCAACCCCTGCCGGCCGGCAGCCGGTTGCACGCCACGGCGGCGTACGGGCCGCCGGTGCCGGACGAGTTGCTCTACCGGGTGGTCGACGCGCTCGACGAGATCGCCGCCGAGACCGGCAGGACCGTCCCCCAGATCGCCATCAACTGGCTGCTGCGCCGGCCGACGGTCTCCTCCGTCATCGTCGGCGCGCGGACGGAGGAGCAACTGCGGGACAACCTCGGGGCGGTGGGGTGGTCGCTCACCGGGGAGCAGGTCGCGCGGCTCGACGCGGCGAGCGTGGGGGAGGCGGCGTACCCGTACTTTCCGTACCGGAGGCAGGAGGGCTTCGCGCGCCTCAGCCCGCCGGCGGTGTGACGCCGGGGTGCGCGCCGGTGGTTCTGGCCCACCCTCCCGCCCTTCTCCGCGCTCCGCGCTCCGCGCTCCGCGCTCCGCGCTCCGCGCGGTTGCGGCCGGGCCTGGCGGCCCCGGGCCCGCCTGCCGGCGGTGGGGCCCCGCCGCTGCGCGCGGGGTTCCCCACCCACCCACCCACCCTTTTCCGCGCTTCGCGCGGTGGGGCCTGCGGCCGGCGTGCCGACCCGGC
>NZ_BAAGPR010000072.1:0-40104 GCF_054783955.1 Streptomyces mayteni
GAAACGCCCGGTTACATTCCGAACCCGGAAGCTAAGCCTGCCAGCGCCGATGGTACTGCATGGGGGACCGTGTGGGAGAGTAGGTCGCCGCCGGACATATTGCCCCAATAGCTCAGTCGGCAGAGCGTCTCCATGGTAAGGAGAAGGTCAACGGTTCGATTCCGTTTTGGGGCTCCGTATCATTGCGTCACTGGTTTTTCGAAGGCCCCCGCCGTTCTGGCGGGGGCCTTTCGTGTTCCCCGGTCTGCGCTATTCCGGGATCCGCAGGGTCAGGATGGCCATGTCGTCCGAGGGCGGGTTGGGCGCGAAGCGCTCCACCGCGCGCAGCACCCGGGCGGCGACCGCGCCCGCGGTGAGGCCGGTGCAGGAGCCGAACACGTCGGCCAGGCCGTCGTCGCCCAACATCCTGGTGCCCTCGCGCCGTTCGGTGACGCCGTCCGTGACGCACAGCAGGACGTCGCCCGGGTTGAGCATGATGTTCTGCTCGTAGAGCTCCAGATCGTCCATCACGCCCAGCAGCGGCTGTGGGCTGGCGGCCGGCTCCACCCGGCCGTCCGGGGTGAGGCGGAGGGGCAGCGGATGGCCGGCGCAGACCATCTTGAGGAGCGCGCCGCCCTCGGGCTGGGGCCACAACTCGCCGTACAGCAGTGTCAGGAAGCGGCCGCGCGGGCCCTCCTCGAGGATCGCCGCGTTGAGCCGATCCAGGACCGCGGGGCCGCCGAGCCCCTCGCGGGCCAGCAGCCGCAGCGCGTGCCGCGCCAGGCCGGTCACCGAGGCCGCCAGCGGCCCCGTGCCGCAGACGTCGCCGATGGCGAAGCCGTAGGCGCCCTCCCGGATCGGGAAGACGTCGTAGAAATCGCCGCCCACCTCGTTGCCTTCGCCGGCGGCGCGGTAGATGACCTCCACGTCGACGCCGTCGATCTTCGGCAACTCGGGCGGCAGCAGGCTGCGTTGCAGGGACTGGCTGATGGCGGTGCGCTCGCTGTAGAGCCGGGCGTTGTCCAGCGCGAGCGCGGCCCGGCGGGAGAGGTCCTCGGCGAGCTCCAGGATGTCCTGGCGGAACCGCTCGTCGGTGGGCTTGCCGAGCGCCAGCAGGCCGATGACCCGGTTGCGGGCGATCAGCGGCAGCAGCACCGTCTCGCCGCCCACGGCCGCCGCGGTGCTCAGGCTGATGCCGGGCGCCTGCGGCTCCGAGGGGAGCCGGCCGAGGGCGAGGCTGCGCAGCGAACTGCGGAGCGCGGTGTTGCGCGCCGCGTCCGAGGGCGCGTGCCACTGGCGGACGCCGAGCGTGATGTCCGGGTCCGGCGGTTCGACCCGATCCAGGAGCGCCTTGATGCCGTCGATGCGGTCCTCGTCCTCGTGCAGCACGTAGGAGAGCACCGGCTCGGAGCCCGGCTCCGGCACGGTGTAGACGGCGCACCAGGTGGCCAGCGTCGGGACCGTCATCTGGGCCATCAGGGCCAGGGTCTGGTTCCGGTCCAACGTGCCGGCCAGCAGCTCGGACGCCTCGACCAGGAAGGCCAGTGAGCCGCGGCGCAGCCGCTCCAACTCGGTGAGCCGGGCCGACTCCACGGCCAGGGCGATCCGGTCGGCGGCGAACTGGAGCCGCAGGGCCTCCTCGTTGCTGTACCGGCCGGGGGTCTCGGAGGCGACGCCGAGCGAACCGGTGAGCCGGCCCTCGACCTTGAGCGGCACGGTGACCACGGCGTGCATGCCGGTGCCGGAGAGCAGCGGCACGGCGCCGGGCGCGGAGGCCAGGTCGTCGTGGACCGACGGCATGCGGGCCGAGCCGTAGCGGCCGCTGCCGGTCTCGACCGGGACGCGGGCGAAGCGTTGGCGGGCGGATGGCAGGCCCGTGGTGGCGCGCACCTCGAGCTCCGTCTCGTCGTCGGTGGCGAGCAGCAGGAACGCGGCGTCGCCGTCGAGCATGTCCCTGGCGCGCTCCACGGTGCGCTGGAGCAGCCCGTCGAGGTCGTCGGGCGGCGGGGAGCCGATCAGGGCGTCGAGCGGGTCGCCGTGGCCGCGGTCGATGCCCTCGCCGCCGGCCTGCAGGGGCAGCCTGACGGGGCTCTGCAGGATGGCGCGCTCCTGGTCGCGGACGATGAGGCAGACCGTCGACGGGTCGCCCTTGGCGTCACGGACGCGGAGATGGCAGGCGTAGACGGGGACGGTGCGGCCCTCGGAGTCGCGGAGGCCGTAGCTGCCCTCCCAGCGGGAGAGCGCCAGGGCCTCGGCGATGCCGGTGCCGGTGCCGGGGGTCTGGGGCCAGGCGGCGAGGTCGCCCAGCGGCTTGCCGACGACCTGTTCGGCGCGGTAGCCGAAGAGTTCGGCGGCGTCCTCGTTCCAGACGGTGATGGTGTCGGCGCGGTCGACCTGGACGACGGCGACCCGGACCCTGGTCTCGCTGACCGGCAGCGCCTCGTCGGGGAGCACGGGTCCCGCGGAGCGGGTGCCGACCGGGAGCACCAGCTGGTCGAGGCGGAACCACACGCACTTCTCGGCCGGCGTGTAGTCGACGCCCCAGCGGGCGGCGAGCGCGGCGCACAGCAGCAGCCCGCGGCCGCCCTCGCTGTTGAGGTCGAGTTGGCCGCGGGAGACCTCGGCCATCGGGAGTTCGCGTTCCGGGTGGCGGTCCACCACCTCGATGCGGACGCCTTCCTCGTCGCGCAGACAGCGGACCTCGGCCGCCGTGCCGGCGTGCACCACGGCGTTGGTGACGAGTTCGCTGGTGAGCACCACGGCGTCCTCGATGAGGTCGGCCAGGCCCCAGCCCTGGAGGGTGTCCCGGACGAAGCCCCGCGCGGTCGCGACCGAGCGTCCTACCGGCTCGAAGGTGGCCGCAGCTCGCGCGGTGATCACGTCACTCCCCCAAAGAAAGCTCTGTCATTCTCCTGGCCTGCCGCCGCATGACCGACCGGAAGCCAGGTTACTGACGTCGGCGGCCCTCGCGGACGGCGCATCCGATGATTTCCCCCGGACCGGGAAAACAGTGCTATGGGATGCTGCCGAACTGTTATCGCCCGGTCGGTCGAGAGTGAAACACTGGGATGGTCCGGCGCGAAAGCCCGGGCGGAACGGTTCGATCCTGCGGGAGGGACACAGTGGTGTCTGAGGGAGCAGCGGCGCGCGCTGACACGCGTGCGCGAACGAGGAGGTCGCGGGGTAGCGGAACGGTGGAAGTGGACGCCGTCGCCCTGAACCGGCTGCTCTCGGCACTCGAGGCGATGCGGGACGGCAACCTGCGGAAGCGGCTGACGGTCACGGGCGAGGGCCCGATGGCCGAGATCGCCGCCGTGTACAACGAGGTGGCGGACCGGGGGCTGCACGTCACCGGGCAGTTGGCAGGCGTCCGGCGGCTGGTGGGCCGGGAGGGGCGGCTGACCGAGCGGGTCGAAACCGGGGTCTGCGAGGGCGCCTGGGGCAAGGCCATCGACGATGTGAACGGCTTGGTGGAGGACCTGGCGGGGCCGCTCTCCGAGGTGGGCCGGGTGCTCTCCGCGGTGGAGGACGGCGACCTGGGGCAGCGGATGGAGCTGCGAGTGCCGGGCGAGCGGGCCGGCACCTCGCGGCCGTTGCGCGGCGAGTTCCTGAAGACGAGCCGGACGGTCAACGGCCTGGTGGACCAGTTGTCGGCGTTCCACGACGAGGTGACCCGGGTCGCCCGTGAGGTGGGCACCGAGGGCAAGCTCGGCGGCCAGGCCGACGACCGCGGCATGTTCGGGCCATGGATGGAGCTGACGACCTCCGTCAACACGATGGCGCTCCGGCTGACGGCGCAGCTGCGGGACATCACCCAGGTGACCAAGGCGGTGGCCAACGGCGATCTGTCCCGCAAGGTGACCGTGCACGTGGCCGGGGAGATGCAGGAGCTGAAGGACACCGTGAACGGCATGGTGGACCAGCTCTCCTCGTTCCAGTACGAGGTCACCAAGGTCGCCCGTGAGGTGGGCACCGAGGGCGTGTTCGGCGTACAGGCGAAGGTCGACGGGGTGGACGGGGTCTGGAAGGACCTGACCGATTCCGTGAACACGATGGCCGCGAACCTGACCGCGCAGGTCCGGGAGATCGCCCATGTGACGACGGCGGTGGCCAACGGTGATCTGACGCAGCGGATCACGGTGCGGGCGCGCGGCGAGTTCGCCCAGCTCGCGGACACGATCAACGACATGACCGAGACGCTGCGCGCGTTCGCCGACGAGGTGACGCGGACGGCGACCGAGATCGGCACCGAGGGCGCGCTGGGCGGTCAGGCGCGGGTGCAGGGCGTCGCGGGCACCTGGAAGGACCTGACGGAATCGGTCAACACGGCGTTCCGGAACCTCACGGCGCAGGTCCGCGACATCGCGCAGGTCACCTCGGCGGTGGCCAACGGCGACCTGTCGCGCAAGGTGACCGTCGACGTCCGTGGCGAGATGCTGGAGTTGAAGAACACCGTCAACCGGACGGTGGACCAGCTGTCCTCGTTCCAGTCCGAGGTCACCCGGGTGGCGCGGGAGATCGGTGACGAGGGCGTGCTGGGCGGCCAGGCTTCGGTGCTCGGGGTGGCGGGGGCCTGGAAGGACCTGACGGACTCGGTGAACACCGCGTTCCGCAACCTGACGGAACAGGTGCGGAACATCGCGCAGGTGACGACGGCGGTGGCCAACGGCGACCTCTCGCAGAAGGTCACGGTCGACGTGTCCGGCGAGATGCTGGAGCTGAAGAGCACCGTGAACCGGATGGTCGACCAGCTGTCGTCGTTCGCCGACCAGGTGACGCGGGTGTCGACCGAGGTGGGCATCGAGGGCCGGCTTGGCGGTCAGGCGCAGGTCGAGGGCGTCTCCGGCACGTGGAAGGCGCTCACCGACTCGGTGAACGAGATGGCCTCGAACCTGACCCGCCAGGTGCGGAACATCGCGCAGGTGACGACGGCCGTGGCGCGGGGCGACCTGTCGCAGAAGATCGACGTCGACGCGCGCGGTGAGATCCTCGAGCTCAAGAACACCGTGAACACGATGGTGGACCAACTGTCCTCGTTCGCGGAGCAGGTGACCCGGGTGGCCCGGGAGGTGGGTACCGACGGGCGGCTCGGTGGCCAGGCACAGGTGTCCGGAGTGGCCGGCACGTGGCGGGCGTTGACGGACTCGGTGAACGGCATGGCGTCCAACCTCACCGACCAGGTGCGGGCGATCGCCCAGGTCGCGACGGCGGTGGCGCGCGGTGACCTGTCGCAGAAGATCACGGTGGACGCCAAGGGCGAGATCCTGGAGCTGAAGGACACCCTCAACACGATGGTGGACCAGCTGTCGTCCTTCGCCGAGCAGGTCACCAGGGTGGCCCTCGAAGTGGGTACGGAGGGTCGGCTCGGCGGCCAGGCGAAGGTGGACGGCGTGGCCGGCACCTGGAAGGACCTCACCCAGTCCGTCAACGGCATGGCCAACAACCTGACGCTCCAGGTGCGGCAGATCGCCGACGTGACGACCGCGGTGGCCGAGGGCGACCTGACCAGGAAGATCACCGTGGACGCGCAGGGCGAGATCCTCGTCCTGGTGAACACCGTGAACACCATGGTCGACCAGTTGTCGTCGTTCGCCGACCAGGTGACGCGGGTGGCCCGCGAGGTGGGTACCGAGGGCAGGCTCGGCGGCCAGGCGCAGGTCCGGGGCGTCTCGGGCACGTGGAAGGACCTGACCGACAACGTCAACCTGATGGCGGCGAACCTCACCAGTCAGGTGCGGAACATCTCCGAGGTCGCGATGGCGGTGGCCGACGGTGAGCTGACCAAGAAGGTCACCGTGGAGGCGAGCGGCGAGGTGGCGCAGCTCGCGGACACCGTCAACCGGATGGTGGACCAGCTGTCGTCGTTCGCGGCCGAGGTCACGCGAGTGGCCCGCGAGGTGGGCACCGACGGGCGGCTCGGTGGCCAGGCCGAGGTGCCCGGGGTGTCCGGCACCTGGCGGGATCTGACCGACTCCGTCAACGAGATGGCGTCCAACCTGACGGGCCAGGTCAGGAACATCACGATGGTCACGACGGCCATCGCGCAGGGCGATCTGAGCAAGAAGATCGACATCGACGCGCGCGGGGAGATCCTGGAGCTCAAGGAGACCCTGAACACCATGGTCGACCAGCTCTCGCTCTTCGCGGAGCAGGCCACCAAGGTGGCCAGGGACGTGGGCATCGAGGGGCAGTTGGGCGGTCAGGCGCTGGTGCCGGGCGTGGCGGGCACCTGGAAGGACCTGACGGACTCGGTGAACGAGATGGCGGGGAACCTGACCCGCCAGGTGCGGGGCATCGCCCGGGTGGCGAACTTCGTGACCAGGGGCGACCACAGCGTGCGGATCGACACGGACGCGGCCGGCGAGATCCTGGTGGTGCAGGAGAACATCAACCGGATGGTCACCGACCTGCGCGACACCACGCTGAAGACCAAGGAACAGGACTGGCTCAAGAGCAACCTGGCGCGGATCTCGGCGCTGATGCAGGGCAGGCGCGACCTCAAGGACGTGGCCAGCCTGATCATGAGCGAGCTGGTGCCGACGGTCACGGCGCAGCACGGCGCGTTCTTCCTCTCGGTGCCGGCCGACGGCGACCTGGAGGTGGTGGCCGGGCCGGCGGAGGACGGCGTCTACGAGCTGCGGATGATCGGCTCCTACGGTTACGCGGCGGGCGCCCACGGTTTGTCGTTCCGGCCCGGTGAGTCGCTGGTGGGGACGGCGGCCGAGGAGGGCCGGATGATCCTGTTCGGGCCGACGCCCGAGGGCTATCTGAAGATCTCCTCGGGGCTCGGCGAGGCGCCACCGGTGCACGGGGTGGTGCTTCCCGTGCAGTTCAGCGACCGGGTGCTCGGCGTGCTCGAGCTGGCGTCGTTCAAGCCGTTCACGCAGATCGAGCGCGACTTCCTCGAGCAGATGGCCGAGATGATCGCGACCAGCGTCAACACGATCAGCGTGAACACGCGGACGGAGATGCTGCTGAAGCAGTCGCAGGAGCTGGCGGAGCGCCTCCAGGAGCAGACCGGTGAGCTTGAGGAGCAGCGGAAGGAGCTCCAGGAGCGGAACGCGGAGCTGCGCGAGAAGGCGGATCTGCTGGCGCAGACCAACCGCCGGATCGAGGTGAAGAACTCGGAGATCGAGGAGGCGAGGCGCGGGCTGCAGGAGCGCGCCGAGCAGTTGGCCGTCTCGATGCGGTACAAGTCCGAGTTCCTGGCGAACATGTCGCACGAGCTGCGGACGCCGCTGAACTCGCTGCTGATCCTGGCGAAGCTGCTCGCGGACAACGCGGAGACCAACCTGTCGCCGAAGCAGGTGGAGTTCGCGGAGACGATCCACGGGGCGGGTTCCGACCTGTTGCAGCTGATCAACGACATCCTCGACCTGTCGAAGGTCGAGGCCGGGAAGATGGACGTGAGTCCGAGCCGGATCGCCCTGGTGCAGCTGGTGGACTACATCGAGGCGTCGTTCCGCCCGTTGACGGCGGAGAAGAACCTGGAGTTCTCGGTGCGGGTGTCGCCCGAGCTGCCGGCCACCCTGCACACGGACGAGCAGCGGCTGCTCCAGGTGCTGCGGAACCTGCTGTCGAACGCGGTGAAGTTCACGGACTCCGGCTCGGTGGAGCTGGTGATCAGGCCGGCGAGCGGCGAGGTGCCGGACGAGATCCGGCAGCAGATGCTGGAGAACGGCTCGGTGTTGACGGCGGACGCGCCGCTGGTGGCGTTCGCGGTCTCGGACACCGGGATCGGGATCGCGGCGAGCAAGATGCGGGTGATCTTCGAGGCGTTCAAGCAGGCCGACGGGACGACGAGCCGGAAGTACGGCGGCACGGGTCTCGGCCTCTCGATCAGCCGGGAGTTCGCCCGGCTGCTCGGCGGGGAGATCCACGCGGCGAGCGAGCCGGGCCGCGGTTCGACGTTCACCCTGTTCCTGCCGCTGCAGCCGACGGAGCTGCCGCCGCCCGGCTACGGGCAGCTGACGTCCGGCACGCTGGCCGTCGAGGAGCCGCGGGTCGAGGCGGCCGAGGAGGCGCAGGAGGCGGGCTCGGCGGCCGAGGACGCGGCCGAGGACGGCTCGGCGGCGGTGCCGGCGGGCCAGTCGGGCGCCGCCGCCGGCGGCGCCGTCTTCGGGACGGCGGTCGACCGGGAGCGGGAGAGCCGGAAGGCGTCGTTGGCGGCGGAGCGGGCGGCCGAGTCGTTGACCAGGCGGCACCGGGAGCGGTTCGCGGAGAACGGCTCGTTGGCGGCCGAGCGGCGGGAACGCCAGGGCGGGCCGGCCGAGTCGAGGGCCGAGCAGTCGGTGCGGCGCCGGGCCTACCGGGACTTCCGTGGCCGGAAGGTGCTGATCGTCGACGACGACGTGCGCAACGTGTTCGCGCTGACCAGCGTGTTGGAGCAGAACGGGCTCCGGGTGCTCTACGCGGAGAACGGCCGGGAGGGCATCGAGGTCCTGGAGTCCAACGAGGACATCGTGTTGGTGCTGATGGACATCATGATGCCGGAGATGGACGGCTACGCGACGACGGCCGCGATCCGGCGGATGCCGCAGTTCTCGGGGCTGCCGATCATCGCGCTGACGGCCAAGGCGATGAAGGGCGACGAGGAGAAGAGCATGGAGGCGGGGGCTTCGGCCCATGTCACCAAGCCCGTGGACACGGACCACCTGTTGAGCGTGATGGGCGAGTGGATGGAGGGGCCGGCCTGATCCGCGGGCCGGCGCGGCCGGGGAACTCCCCGGCCCCGGTGGGCGTTTCGGGAGTGAGCGTGGCGGGAGCGGCCGTGGCTGGGCGTGTGCGGACGGGTTCGCCGCTCTCGGATGTGCGTGGTATCGTGACGCAGCGCAATGCGCTGATCACTGGGCGCCTTGCGTTTCTGGCCGGAGGTCGTGCGGACAGAGGGATTCCTGGTGAGGCGGGGGTTGGCCGGAGGGCTTGCGGCTTCTCGCAAGGACGCGAGAGTCTCCGGAGGCCACCGGGTGCGGTTGCGTGGCGGGCCGGGCTCGCTGGCACCATTGCCGGCGTGGATGCCAACATGTCCGGCATAGGACCGGGCGGCGTGAGGGTGCCGTCCACAACGGCGGCGCTCGGCGGCGTCGCAGGGGCGAGGAGGACGGGCCATGGTGCAGAAGGCCAAGATCCTCCTGGTCGATGACCGGCCCGAGAATCTGCTGGCGCTGGAGGCGATTCTCTCGGCGCTCGATCAGACACTGGTCCGGGCATCGTCAGGGGAGGAAGCGCTCAAGGCGCTGCTCACAGAGGACTTCGCGGTGATCCTGCTGGACGTCCAGATGCCAGGGATGGACGGCTTCGAGACCGCGGCGCACATCAAGCGGCGTGAGCGCACGCGTGACATCCCCATCATCTTTCTCACGGCCATCAACCATGGCCCGCACCACACGTTCCGCGGCTACGCGGCGGGCGCGGTGGACTACATCTCGAAGCCGTTCGATCCCTGGGTGCTGCGCGCCAAGGTCTCGGTCTTCGTCGAGCTGCACATGAAGAACGTCCAGCTGCGTGAGCAGGCGGCGCTGTTGCGGCGCGAGTTGGACGGTGGCCAGGCGCCGGCGGACGCGGAGCGTGGCTCCGGTGGCCTGTTGCCCGAGCTGTCGGCCAGGCTGGCCGCGGTGGAGGAGCAGGCCGAGGTGCTGTCCAAGGAGCTGGCCGAGTCCGGCGGTGGCGCCGCGGTCTCCACCGCCGCCCACCTGGAGCGGAAGCTGGCCGGGTTGCGCCGGGCGCTCGACGCCCTGCAGCCGGGGTCGGGTGGGGCCGAGCAGATCGACCCCTGACCCCGGCCGCCTGACGGTGTCTCAGGGAGGCATGGGGTCCGTGCTCCCGGGGTGAGACCCGGGTA
Organism: Streptomyces mayteni; assembly: GCF_054783955.1. Taxonomy (NCBI): domain Bacteria; kingdom Bacillati; phylum Actinomycetota; class Actinomycetes; order Kitasatosporales; family Streptomycetaceae; genus Streptomyces; species Streptomyces mayteni. Next base: position 9,821 of record NZ_BAAGPR010000072.1, read on the forward strand.
ACCTCACCCTCATGGCCTCACGTACGTCCGGCAAGGGTCCCCAGAACGCGCGCGCCGGGCAGAGCGGCGGGGGAGCGGCCAAGAAGTCGGCGCCGGCCAGGAAGGCGCCGGCGAAGAAGGCCGCGGCCAGGAAGCCACCGGCCAAGAAGGCGGCGGCCAAGCCGCCCGCGCCGCCGTCCCGGAACATCGTGCTGCGCGTGCTGCGCGGCGTCTGGCTCGGCATCGCGCATCCCGTCGGCGCGCTGCTGCGCGGTGTCGGCCGGGGCGCCAAGGGGCTTGACCCGGCGCACCGCAAGGACGGTCTCGCGCTGCTGCTGCTCGGCCTGACGCTGGTGATCGCGGCGGGCACCTGGTCGAACCTGCGCGGGCCGGTCGGCGAGCTGGTGACCATGCTGATCACCGGCGCCCTCGGCCGGCTCGACCTGGTCTTCCCGCTGGTCCTCGGCTACATCGCGGTGCGGCTGATCCGGCATCCGGAGAAGGAGGAGGCCAACGGGCGGATCGTGATCGGGCTCAGCGCGCTGCTGCTCGGCGTGCTCGGCCTGGTGCACATCGCCGCCGGGGCGCCCGGCGCGAGCGAGGGCGAGCTGGCGGTGCGCAACGCCGGCGGGCAGCTCGGCCTGGTCGCCTCCCGGCCGCTGATCCTCGCCATGGGCGAGCCGCTGGCCGTGGCGCTGCTGGTGTTGCTGACGGTCTTCGGGCTGCTCGTGGTCACCGCGACGCCCGTGAACGCGATCCCCAGGAGGCTGCGCGAGGCCGCCACCCGGCTCGGGCTGCTGGCGGCCGAGGAACCGGTCCACGAGCGGCTCGCCGACGGCGGCTTCACCCCCGACCGCTACTGGGAGGACGACGAGCGGCCAGGCGCCCGCGGCGTCCTGGCGCCCGAGGTGGACGACCAGGAGCGGGCCGAGCGCGTCGCGCTCGCGTCCCGGCGCCGGCCCTCGCGGCGCTCCGGTGGCCGGTCGACCGAGGGCGCCGACCCGGTCGACGTGGCCGCCGCGGCGGCCGCCTCGCTGGACGGCGCGGTGCTGCACGGGGTGCAGCCCTCGCCGCTGGTGGCGGACCTCAGCAGCCGCGTCTCCGCCGGCTCGCGGGGCGCCCGCAAGGGGCGCGCGGACCAGGCGCAGGAGCAGGAGCAGGAACGGGTCCAGGACCGGAACCGGGAGCAGGCCGAGGAGCGGGAGAGCCCGGCCGCCGGGGGCGCCGTCCCCGACCTGACCAAGCGCGCCCCCGAGCCGTCCGAGCCGCTGCCGCCGCGCGCCGAACAGCTCCAGCTCTCCGGGGACATCACCTACGCACTGCCCTCGCTCGAACTGCTGCACAGGGGCGGCCCCGGCCGCAGTCGCAGCGCCGCCAACGACGTCGTGGTGGAGGCGCTGACCACGGTGTTCACCGAGTTCAAGGTGGACGCCCGGGTCACCGGGTTCACCCGCGGCCCGACCGTCACCCGGTACGAGGTCGAGCTGGGGCCCGCGGTGAAGGTCGAGAAGATCACCGCGTTGGCCAGGAACATCGCGTACGCGGTGGCCAGCCCCGACGTCCGCATCATCAGCCCGATCCCCGGCAAGTCGGCCGTGGGCATCGAGATCCCCAACAGCGACCGCGAGATGGTCAATCTGGGCGACGTGCTGCGCACGGCCGCCGCGGCCGAGGAGGACCATCCGCTGCTCGTCGCGCTCGGCAAGGACGTCGAGGGCGGCTATGTGACGGCCAACCTGGCCAAGATGCCGCACATGCTGGTGGCCGGGGCCACCGGCTCCGGCAAGTCGTCCTGCGTCAACTGCCTGATCACCTCGGTGATGATGCGGGCGACCCCGGAGGACGTGCGGCTGGTGCTCGTCGACCCCAAGCGGGTCGAGCTGACCGCCTACGAGGGCATCCCGCACCTGGTCACCCCGATCATCACCAACCCCAAGCGGGCCGCCGAGGCGTTGCAGTGGGTGGTGCGGGAGATGGACCTGCGCTACGACGACCTGGCGGCCTTCGGCTACCGGCACATCGACGACTTCAACGCGGCCGTCCGGGCCGGCAAGGTGACGGCGCCGGAGGGCAGCGAGCGCGACCTGGCGCCGTATCCGTACCTGCTGGTCATCGTGGACGAGCTGGCCGACCTGATGATGGTGGCGCCGCGCGACGTGGAGGACGCGATCGTGCGGATCACGCAGCTCGCGCGGGCCGCCGGCATCCATCTGGTGCTGGCCACCCAGCGGCCGAGCGTGGACGTGGTCACCGGCCTGATCAAGGCCAACGTGCCGTCGCGGCTGGCGTTCGCCACCTCCTCGCTGGCCGACAGCCGGGTCATCCTCGACCAGGCGGGCGCCGAGAAGCTCATCGGCAAGGGCGACGGCCTGTTCCTGCCGATGGGGGCGAACAAGCCCGTCCGGATGCAGGGCGCGTTCGTCACCGAGGAGGAGGTGGCGGCGACCGTCGCGCACTGCAAGGCGCAGATGGCGCCGGTCTTCCGGGACGACGTGACCGTGGCCTCGGGCAGGAAGCGGGAGATCGACGAGGAGATCGGCGACGACCTCGACCTGCTCTGCCAGGCGGCCGAACTGGTGGTCTCCACGCAGTTCGGCTCGACCTCGATGCTCCAGCGGAAGCTGCGGGTGGGCTTCGCCAAGGCGGGGCGGCTGATGGACCTGATGGAGTCGCGGGGCGTGGTGGGACCGAGTGAGGGATCCAAGGCCAGGGACGTGCTCGTGAAGCCCGACGAACTGGATGGCGTGCTGGCGCTGATCCGGGGGGAGACTCCAGGCTAGGCGGCGACAGGAGGACCATCCTGTTGGCCCACAAATGGGGTCGGCCCGGTTGCCTGTTCCCTTCGCCACGCCCCTAGACTTATATGCACAGCACGTGGCTTCACGCTCGAAAGGCGCCCCCGTGTCCCATGGCAACCCCTCAGCCAAGGACCGGCCTACCGTCGGTCGAACCCTCCAACAGGCGCGCATCGACGCGAAGTTGACCGTCGACCAGGTCAGCGCCGCCACGCGTGTGCGCATCCCCATCGTGCAGGCGATCGAGCAGGACGACTTCTCGCGCTGCGGTGGGGACGTCTACGCGCGCGGGCACGTTCGCGCGATCGCCCGGGCGGTGGGCCTGGATCCGGCCGAGGTGATGGCGCTCTACAACGCGCAGCAGGGCGAGCAGCCCGCACCCACCCTCTCGTCCGGACCCTTGTTCGAGGCGGAGCGGATCCGTCCCGAGCCGCGGCGCCCCAACTGGACGGCCGCCATGGTGGCCGCCATCGTGGCCGTGATCGGCTTCGTCGGCTTCACCTTCTTCAGCGGGGGAGACGAGGCGGACCCCGGCGCGGTGGCCGAGCGCGCGTCCACGCCGGGCGCGTCGCCCGAGGACGAGCCGCTCCCCGGCGACGGCCAGCAGGAGGAGGTCGCCCCCGAGGACGAGCCCGACCCCTCGGAGAGCGCGGTGGCCGCCGTGCCGGGCGACAAGGTCACCGTCCAGGCCACCGTCGAGGACGGCTCGAGTTGGGTCTCCGCCAAGAACGGCAACGGTGAACTGATCTTCGAGGGCGTCCTGGAGGAGGGCGACTCCCAGATCTTCACCGACGACGACCAGATCGACCTGGTGCTCGGCAACGCCGGAGCCGTCGCGCTGCGGGTCAACGGCAAGGACATCGACACCGACTTCGAGATGGGCCAGGTCCAGCGCCTGAGCTACACCCCGGGCGATCCCGAGGAGGGGTGACCGCCGCCGGGCCGGGGCTCGGGTGCGTGACCCCCGGCCCCGGGAGGCGGCGTCGTCGGGACGAAGTAGGCTGACCCCATGCCCGAACGCCGTACCGTCGCCCTGGTCACCCTTGGTTGCGCCCGTAATGAGGTGGACTCGGAAGAGCTGGCCGGGCGCCTGGCCGCGGACGGCTGGGAGCTGGTGGACGACGCCGCGGACGCCGAGGTTGCCGTCGTCAACACCTGCGGCTTCGTGGAGGCCGCCAAGAAGGACTCGGTCGACGCCCTTCTCGAGGCGAGCGAGCTCAAGTCGGCGGCCGGCGAGGGCGCCGGCGGCACCCGCGCGGTGGTGGCCGTCGGTTGCATGGCGGAACGGTACGGCAAGGAACTGGCCGACGCCCTGCCGGAGGCCGACGCGGTCCTCGGCTTCGACGACTACGCCGACATCTCCGAGCGGCTGCGCACCATCCTCTCCGGCGGGGTGCACGCCCCGCACGTCCCGCGCGACCGGCGCAAGCTGCTGCCGATCAGCCCCGCCGACCGGCAGGGCGCCGACGTCGCGCTGCCCGGCCACGGCGCGGCCGCCATCGCCGACCTGCCGGCCGGGGTCGCGCCGGCGTCCGGGCCGCGGGTCTCGAACCGGCGGCGGCTGGGCGGCGGCCCGGTGGCGTCCGTGAAGCTCGCTTCGGGCTGCGACCGGCGGTGCACCTTCTGCGCCATCCCGTCCTTCCGCGGCTCGTTCGTCTCGCGGCGGCCGGCCGACGTGCTGTCGGAGGTCCGCTGGCTCGGCGAACAGGGCGTCAGGGAGATCATGCTGGTCTCCGAGAACAACACCTCCTACGGCAAGGACCTCGGCGACATCCGGCTGTTGGAGACGCTGCTGCCCGAACTGGCCGCCGTGGACGGCATCGAGCGGGTCCGGGTGAGCTACCTGCAGCCGGCCGAGATGCGTCCGGGACTGATCGACGTGCTCACGGGCACGGAGAAGGTCGTGCCCTACTTCGACCTGTCGTTCCAGCACTCGGCGCCCCAAGTGCTCCGTGCCATGCGGCGCTTCGGCGACACCGAGCGCTTCCTCGACCTGCTCGACACCATCCGCGGCAAGGCCCCGCTGGCGGGCGTCAGGTCCAACTTCATCGTCGGCTTCCCCGGCGAGACCGAGGCCGACGTCGCCGAGCTGGAACGCTTCCTCACCGCGGCCAGACTCGACGCCATCGGCGTCTTCGGCTACTCCGACGAGGACGGCACGGAGGCGGCCGGCTACGCCGACAAGAACCCGGCCGAGGTGGTCGCCGAGCGGCTGGCCCGCGTCACCCAGCTGGCCGAGGAGCTGATCGGGCAGCGGGCCGAGGAGCGGGTGGGCGAGCGGACGCGGGTGCTGATCGAGTCGCTCGCGCCGGAGGACGGCGTCGAGGGCGACGTGGTCGCGGTGGGCCGCGGCGCGCACCAGGCGCCCGAGACCGACGGCCAGATCCTGGTCACCGCGCCGGACACCGGCGCGCTCGTCCCCCGGGTCGGGGACTTCGTGGACGCCGAGATCGTGGCCGCGGAGGGTGTGGACCTCGTCGCCGTGGCGCTGCCGGCGGTGGTCGGCACCGCCGCGGGGGGCGGAAGATGACGGACGGGCCGGCCCCGGCCGCCGGTGAGGGGCGCGCGGCCGACTCCCGCCACGGCCCAGGGGCCGCCGGCGAACCCTCGGAAGAGGCGTCGGCCGACCTGTGGAACATCGCCAACGTGCTCACCATGGTGCGGCTGCTGCTCGTGCCTGGCTTCGTGCTGCTCATGCTGGCCGACGGCGGGCACGACCCGGCCTGGCGCTCGCTGGCCTGGGCCGCCTTCACCGTGGCCATGATCACCGACCTCTTCGACGGCGAGCTGGCCAGGCGGCACAACCTGGTCACCGACTTCGGCAAGATCGCCGACCCGATCGCGGACAAGGCGATCATGGGCGCGGCGCTGATCTGCCTGTCGCTGCTGTCCGACCTGCCCTGGTGGGTGACCGTGGTGATCCTGGTGCGCGAGCTGGGGATCACCGCCCTGCGCTTCTGGGTGATCAGGCACGGCGTCATCCCGGCCAGCCGGGGCGGCAAGCTCAAGACGCTGACCCAGGGCGTGGCGGTCGGCATGTACATCCTGGCGCTGACCGGTCCGCTGGCCACCCTGCGGTGGTGGGCGATGGCGGCGGCCGTGGCGCTGACCGTGGTCACCGGCCTCGACTACGTGCGGCAGGCGGTCGTGCTGCGTCGCGCCGGGCTCGCGAGGGAGCGCGCCGGTGGGCGGTGACGGTGTGCCGCCCGAGCCGGCGATCGCCGAGCAGGTGCTGGGGCTGCTGACCAGGCGCGGGGAGACGGTGGCGGTCGCCGAGTCGCTGACCGGCGGTCTCGTGGCGGCGGCGCTGACCACGGTGCCCGGGGCGTCGCGGGCCTTCGTCGGCTCGGTCACGGCCTACGCGACGGCGGTCAAGCGGGAGGTGCTCGGCGTCGACGGGGAGCTGCTCGCGGAGCGGGGAGCCGTCGACGCGGAGGTGGCCAGGCAGCTGGCCACCGGGGTGCGGGAGCTGCTCGGCGCGGGCTGGGGCGTGGCGACGACGGGGGTGGCCGGGCCCGAGCCACAGGACGGGCAGCCGGTGGGCACGGTCTTCGTGGCGGTTTCGGCACCCGGATCCGGGGGAGTCGTGGCCCAGCGGCTCACGCTGCGGGGGGACAGGGCGGCGATCCGGGCGGAGAGCGTCCGAGCGGCGCTCGTCCTGCTGCGGAATGAGCTGGTTCATCACGGGCACCGTGGCCCGCGGGCGGCACAGGATACGGAACAGAACGGAGACGATGGATGTTTGCAGCCCTGAGTGAACAAGACATCGCTCCCCGCGCGGTGGGAGTCCGAGGCGGTACGGTGGGGCATGAAGCAAGCGAGGCCAACGGTCCGAGGAGGGAGCCACCGATGATCCTGCTCCGTCGCCTGCTGGGTGACGTGCTGCGTCGGCAGCGCCAACATCAGGGCCGCACCCTGCGCGAAGTGTCCTCCTCCGCCCGAGTCTCTCTCGGATACCTGTCCGAGGTGGAGCGCGGGCAGAAGGAAGCTTCCTCGGAGCTGCTGGCCGCCATCTGCGACGCGCTCGAGCTGCGGATGTCGGAGCTGATGCGGGAGGTCAGCGACGAGCTGGCGCTCGCTGAGCTGGCCCAGTCCGCCGCGAGTGACACGGTGCCGTCCCTCGGGATGCCCGCCGGCCCGAGCCTGGCCGAGCGTCCCATGCTCAACCCGGTGCGGGTCACCTCGGTGACCCACCGGCCCGACGACCGGGTCACGATCAAGGCCCCGGCCGAGGCCGTGGACGTCGTCGCCGCCTGACCGAGCCGTTCCGGCCCGCCGCACCGGGCCGGTGCGCCGGCCAGGCCCGCGCTAGGGCCGCAGCCGCAGGCCGCGCGGTGTCGCGTGGAAGCCAGCGGCCTCCAGAAGCCGAACCCACAGCTGGTCTCCCAGCACGGGAGAGCCGTTGACCCGCTCCACCGTGAGCGTGCCGAGCGCGCCCGCACGGGCCGCCGCCGTCAGCGCCTCCGCGGCCGGGCGAAGCGACTCCTCCACCGCCTCGGGCGAGCCCTCGGGTGCCCAGGCGAGCAGCGTTCGCCCGCCGCGCTCCAGATAGAGCGCCAGCTCGCCCGCCACCAGCACCACCAGCGCCCCCGCCTTCCGGCCCGGCTTGTGGCCCGCGCCCGACGGCGGCTCGGGCCAGGGGAGCGCGGCACCGTAGGCGTTCGCCGGGTCGGCGGCCGCCAGCACCAGGGCCCGCGGGCCGCCGGCGGCCGGGACCCCTGGGGCGGGGCCGGGCACCTGGGCCGCCGCGCCGATGGCGCGCAGCCGGTCCACCGCGCCGTCCATCGCGAACTGGGCCGCGCCGAGCCCCTCCACCACGTAGCCGCGCCGGGCCTGGCCGCTCTCCTCGAAGGCGGAGAGCACCCGGTAGGTGGCCGCGAAGCCGCCCGCCACCCCCTCGGCCGCGACGGCGCCGCGCGTGACGACTCCGTGCCGGTCGAGCAGGGTGCGGGCCAGGGCGTGCGCCCGCAGCGTCGGATCCGGCTCCCGGGGCGGGAGCAGCGACCAGCGCCCGGAGACCGTCGGTGGCCCGCCGCGGGACGCCGTGGGGCGGCGCGCCTGGCCGGTGCCGATGGCCAGCGCGCCGTAGCGGCCACGGGGCGTGGCCCGGCGGGCCCGGTGGGCGGTGGCGCCCGCGGTGCGGCCCGAGCCGAGCAGCGAGCGCAGCGGGCCGACGGTGTCGTTGGTGAGCCGACCCGACCAGGCCAGCTCCCAGACGGCCTCGGCGAGCGCCGCGTCCGACGCCTCCTGGCCGGCTGCCCGCACCTGCTCGGCGATCTGCCGGAAGAACAGGCCGTAGCCGCCGGCCAGCGCGTCGAGGACGGCGCGGTGCAGCGGGTTCGTCTCCAGTGGCAGCGGGGCCGGCAGCAGGAGCGGCGCGGCGTCCGCCGTGTAGAGCGAGACCCAGCCGTCCTTGCCTGGCAGCGCCCCGGCGCCCGCCCACACCACCTCGCCCGAGGCCGTCAGCTCGTCGAGCAGCGGCGCCGCGTATCCCCTGACCCGGAAGGGCAGCACAAGACGCTCCAGGGCCGACGCGGGCACCGGGGCGCCCTGCAGCTGCTCCACGGCCCGCACCAGGCCGTCGATGCCGCGGAGCTCGCCCGCCCCGCCGGGGCCCGCGAGGTGCTGCCAGCGGGGCAGGAAGGCCGCCAGGGCGGCTGGCGGCACCGGCTCGACCTCCTGCCGCAGGGCGGCCAGCGAACGGCGGCGCAGGCGCCGCAGGACGCCGGGCTCGCACCACTCCTGGCCGGCTCCGCCCGGCCGGAACTCGCCCTGCACCAGCCGGCCGGCCGCGGCCAGCCGGTGCAGCGCCCCGTCCGCGACGGCCGGGCCGAGGCCGAACCTGGCGGCGGCGTCGGCTGAGGTGAACGGGCCGTGGGTGCGGGCGTAGCGGGACAGCAGGTCGCCCAGCGGATCCGCCACCGGCTCGGTGAAGGCCTCCGGCACCCCGACGGGCAGCGCGGCGCCCAGCGCGTCCCGCAGGCGGCCGGCGTCCTCGATGGCGGCCCAGTGCTCCTGGCCCGCGACCCGCACCCGCAGCGCCCGGCGGGCGGCCGCCAGCTCCGCGGCCCACTCGGGGCGGGCGCCGCGGGCGGCGAGCTCCGCGTCCGTGAGCGGGCCGAGCACCCGCAGCAGGTCGGCGACGCCCTCGACGCCGGTGATCCGGCGCTCCTCGGTCAGCCAGCCGAGCTCGGCCTCCAGACCCGCGAGCACCTCGGGGTCGAGGAGCTCCCGCAGCTCGGCGCGGCCCAGCAGCTCGGCGAGCAGCCGCGAGTCGAGGGAGAGGGCGGCGGCGCGGCGCTCGGCCAGCGGCGAGTCACCCTCGTAGAGGTACTGGGCGACGTAGCCGAAGAGCAGGGAGCGGGCGAAGGGCGAGGGCTCGCGGGTGGTGACCTCCACGAGCCGGACCCGGCGGGCCTGGACGTCTCCCATCAGCTGGGCGAGCCCTGGCACGTCGAACACGTCCTGCAGGCACTCGCGCACCGCTTCGAGCACGATCGGGAAGGATCCGAACTCGGATGCCACGGAAAGCAGTTGGGCCGCGCGCTGGCGCTGCTGCCACAGCGGGGTGCGCCGGCCGGGATCGCGCCTGGGCAGCAGCAGCGCCCGGGCCGCGCACTCGCGGAACCTGGCGGCGAACAGGGCCGAGCCGCCGACCTGTTCGGTGACGAGGTCGTCGACCTCGCTCCCGTCGAACAGCACGTCGCCCGCCCCGACCGGCGCCCGGCCGTCGTCGAAGGCGGCGTCCAGCGGGCCGGCGGCCGGCCCTTCGGGATCGAGGCCGTCGGCGGTCAGCGGGTCGGCGTCCGGCAGCCGCAGCACGATGCCGTCGTCCGCGTGCAGCACCTGGGCGTCCAGGCCGAAGCGCTCCGTCAGCCGGGCGCCGAGGGCCAGCGCCCAGGGGGCGTGCACCTGGGCGCCGAACGGCGAGTGCACCACGATCCGCCAGTCGCCCAACTCGTCCCTGAAGCGCTCGACCACGATGGTGCGGTCGTCCGGCACGTGGCCGCAGGCCTCGCGCTGCTCGGTGAGGTAGGTCAACAGGTTGTCGACCGCCCAGGGGTCGAGGCCGGCGGCGGCCAGCCGCTCCCTGGCGGCCTCCTGGGTGAGACCGCCGAGCTCGCGGAGGAACGCGCCGATCGCGCGGCCGAGTTCGAGCGGGCGGCCGAGCTGGTCGCCCTTCCAGAAGGGCAGCCGGCCCGGCACCCCAGGGGCGGGCGTGACGAGCACCCGGTCGCGGGTGATGTCCTCGATGCGCCACGAGGTGGTGCCCAGGGTGAAGACGTCGCCGACCCGGGACTCGTACACCATCTCCTCGTCCAGCTCGCCGACCCGGCCGCCGCCTTTGCGCGGGTCGGCGCCGGCCAGGAAGACGCCGAACAGGCCGCGGTCCGGGATGGTGCCGCCCGAGGTGACGGCCAGCCGCTGCGCGCCCGGGCGGCCGGCGACCGTGTGCGCCACCCGGTCCCAGACGAGCCGGGGCCGCAACTCGGCGAAGGCGTCGGACGGATAGCGCCCGGCCAGCATGTCGAGGACGGCGTGGTACGCGGACTCGGGCAGCGCGGCGAACGGCGCGGCCCGCCGCACCAGCGCCAGCATCTCGTCCACGTCCCAGGTGTCCATCGCGGTCATCGCGACCAGCTGTTGGGCCAGCACGTCCAGCGGGTTGGCCGGGACCCGCAGCGCCTCGATGGCGCCGGCCCGCATCCGCTCGGTGACCACCGCGGACTGCACGAGATCGCCCCGGTACTTGGGGAAGACCACGCCGGCCGAGACCGCGCCGACCTGGTGCCCGGCCCGGCCCACCCGCTGGAGCCCGGAGGCCACCGAGGGCGGGGACTCGACCTGGATCACCAGATCGACCGAACCCATGTCGATGCCGAGCTCCAGGCTGGAGGTGGCGACCACGGCCGGCAGCCGGCCGGCCTTGAGGTCCTCCTCGATCAGGGCCCGCTGCTCCTTGGAGACCGAGCCGTGGTGCGCCCTGGCGAGCACCGCGGGGGCGCCCCTGGCGGCGCCCGAGCCGCCCATCAGCTCGGCGGGGGAGTGCTCCTCGGGCAGCGGCTCCCCGGTGGCGCGCTCGTGGGCGATCTCGTTCATCCGGTTGCACAGCCGCTCGGCGAGGCGCCGGGAGTTGGCGAAGACGATGGTGGACCGGTGGGCGAGCACCAGGTCGACGATGCGCTCCTCGACCGAGGGCCAGATGGAGGGCCCACCGCCCTGCCCGGCGCCACCCTGACCCGGCGCGTCCGGCACCGGGGAGCCGCCGAGCTCGCCCAGATCCGCGACGGGCACCACCACGGACAGCTGGAACTCCTTGCCGGACGGCGGCTGCACGATTTGGCTCTTGCGCTGCGGGGACAGGAACCTGGCCACCTCGTCGACCGGGCGCACCGTGGCGGAGAGCCCGATCCGCCTGGCCGGCCTGGGCAGCAGCGCGTCGAGCCGTTCAAGGGAGAGCGCCAGATGGGCGCCGCGCTTGGTGCCTGCGACGGCGTGCACCTCGTCGAGGATCACGGTCTCGACGCCCGCCAGGGCCTCGCGGCTGGCCGAGGTGAGCATGAGGAACAGCGACTCGGGCGTGGTGATCAGGATGTCCGGCGGCCGGCGTGCCAGGGCTCGGCGGTCGGCGGCCGGGGTGTCGCCGGTGCGGATGGCGACGCGGATCTCCGGCTCCGGGAGGCCGAGCCGGACCGACTCCTGCCGGATGCCGGTGAGCGGGCTGCGCAGGTTCCGCTCCACGTCGACGGCGAGTGCCTTCAGCGGCGAGACGTACAGCACCCGGCAGCGCTTCAGCGGCTCGGCGGGCGGTGGCGTGGCCGCCAGCCGGTCGAGCGAGGCGAGGAAGGCGGCCAGGGTCTTGCCCGAGCCCGTCGGCGCGACCACCAGGGCGTCCGACTCCTCCGCGATCGCCTGCCACGCCCCCACCTGCGCCGCCGTCGGCGCGTGGAAGGCCCCGGTGAACCACGCCCGGGTGGCGGGCGAGAACCCGTCGAGCGCGGTCTCTGGGGTGGGGGCCGAATGTCCGTTCATGTACCTCATCGTGACACCAGGCACTGACAGGCCCCGGTGGAGCCCGGCGCGCCGGGCGGAGAATGGCGGGGTGCGGGTGGGAGCGGAACAGCGGCTCGAGCGGGCCAGGCACTGGCGGCACCCGGAGCTTCCGGGGGTCGACCTGCTGCGCGCCCGCTACGTGCACCGGACCTTCATCAGGCACACCCACGAGACCTTCGTGATCGCGGCCATCACCCGGGGCGTGGAGGCGTTCCACCACAAGGGCACCGTCGAGCGGGCGCGGGCCGGCGGGCTGGCGCTGATCAACCCGGACACGCCGCACACGGGCCAGGCCGGGGTGCCGGCCGGGTGGACCTACGGCGCGCTCTACCCGACGGCCGAGCTGGTGGACGGGATCGCCGCCGAGACGCTCGGGCTGCGCGGTGCGGCCGGGTTCCGGGACGTCGTGCTGGTGGATCCGGCGGCCGTGCGGCTGGTCTCCCGGGTGCTGCGGGCGGCGGACGAGGGTGACGCGCTGGCCGCCGACAGCCTGCTGCGACTGGTGCTCGCGCGGCTGCTCACGCGGGCGGGTGGGGCACGGCCACGGCGCGAGGTGCGCGATGCCGGCGCGCGGCAGGCGGAGCGCGCCAGGGAGGTGCTGGCCGACCGGATGACGGATCCGCCGACGCTGGCGCGGCTGGCCGCCGAACTCGGCGTCGGCCCCTTCGCCCTGCTGCGCGCCTTCCGCGCGCGGTACGGCCTGCCGCCGCACGCCTGGCTCACCGACGCCCGGGTGCACCGGGCCCGCGCGCTGCTGGACGCTGGGCTCCGGCCGGCGGACGCCGCCGTGGCGGTGGGCTTCACCGACCAGTCCCATCTGCACCGGCACTTCACCAGGACCGTCGGGGTGTCGCCCGGCGCCTACCGGCGGGAGCGGCTGCCCGGGGCCTGAGCCGGCGGCCGGGTGGCGGCCGGGCGGCGGCGCAAGAACGTACAAGACCGCGCGGAAAGCGGTCACTTACCGTGCCGGGGTGATCGAAAACGCCATGACGGGTGCCACCGCGCGCCCGGAACCGAACGCGACGCGGGCCACGGTGCGCGATGCGCTGGGCGTGGGCTGCGCCGTCGGCCTGTCCGGGTTCGCCTTCGGGGTGACCGCCGCCTCCAACGGCCTGAGCGTGCCGCAGGCCTGTGTGCTCAGCCTCCTCGTCTTCACCGGCGCCTCCCAGTTCGCGCTGGTCAGCGCGCTGGCCGGAGGCGGTGGCCCGGTGCCGGCGGTGGCCGGCGCGCTCTTCCTCGGCCTGCGCAACGCCCTCTACGGGCTGCGGCTCTCCACCCTGCTCGGGCCGCCGCGGTGGCTGCGCCCGCTGGCCGCCCAGTGGGTCATCGACGAGACGTCGGCCGTGGCACTCGCCCAGCCGGACCGCCGGCTGGCCAGGATCGGCTTCGCGGTCACCGGGGTCTCCCTCTATCTCTGCTGGAACCTGACCACACTGCTCGGCGCGCTGGGCGCCGAGGCGTTGGGCGACCCCGCCACCTGGGGCCTCGACGCCGCGGGCCCCGCGGTCTTCCTCGCCCTGCTCGCGCCGATGCTGCGCTCGCCGGCCGAGCGGGCGGCGGCGCTCGGTGCGGTGCTGCTTGCGCTCGGCACCCTGCCGCTGCTGCCGGCCGGCGTGCCGGTGCTGGTGGCCGCGGCGGCCGCGGCGCTCGCGCTGCTGGTGCCCGGCCGCCGCGAGGGGGGCGCGGCGTGACGACGTGGATCGCCATCGCGGTGACGGCGGCCGGCTGTTACCTGGTGAAGCTGCTCGGCCTCACGGTGCCGACCGCGGCGCTCGAACGCCCGCTGGTGCTGCGGCTGGTGGCGCTGCTGCCGGTGGCGCTGCTCGCCGCCCTCACCGCCCTGCAGACGGTGGACGACGGCGGCGGCGCGCCGACCCTGGACGCCCGGGCGGCCGGTCTCGCGGCGGCCGGCCTCGCGCTGCTGCTGCGGGCGCCGTTCCTGCTGGTGGTGGCCGTGGCGGTGGCGGTCACCGCGGGGGTCAGAGCGCTCGGGGGGTGAGCCGGGCGGGACGGGAGGGGCGGGATACTGGGGGCATGCGGTTGACTGACTTCTGGCAGCGGATGGCGGAGCAGTTCGGTCCGGCGTACGCGGACTCCTTCGCCCGGGACCACGTGATGTCGGAGCTCGGCGGGCGCACGGTGAACGAGGCGCTGGCCGCCGGCTGGAGCACCAAGGAGGTCTGGCGGGCCGTCTGCGAGGCCATGGACGTGCCCCCGCACCTGCGGTGATGGCCCTGACCAGGCGTTTTCCCGGTTATCCACAGGCCGGTCGAGATGCTTGACACGAAAATCGAACAACCTTTCTTATGGGGGTGCGGAACGGCGCCCCGGTCCTCGATTGTCAGTGGCGGGCGCTAGCGTCCGTTGATGTGAAGCGATCGAATCAGACGGACCGGGTGGCACCCATGGCAGGTACGGACCGCGAGAAGGCGTTGGACGCCGCACTCGCGCAGATTGAAAGGCAGTTCGGCAAAGGCGCCGTGATGCGTCTCGGCGAGCGGCCGAACGAGCCGATCGAGGTCATCCCCACCGGCTCCACGGCACTCGACGTGGCCCTCGGCGTCGGCGGGCTGCCGCGCGGCCGGGTGGTCGAGGTGTTCGGCCCCGAGTCCTCAGGCAAGACGACCCTGACGCTGCACGCGGTGGCGAACGCCCAACGCGCCGGCGGCACGGTCGCCTTCGTGGACGCCGAGCACGCGCTCGACCCCGAGTACGCCAAGAGGCTCGGGGTGGACGTGGACCAGCTGATCCTCTCCCAGCCGGACAACGGCGAACAGGCGCTCGAGATCGTCGACATGCTGATCCGCTCGGGCGCCCTCGACCTGATCGTCATCGACTCGGTCGCGGCCCTGGTGCCGCGCGCCGAGATCGAGGGCGAGATGGGCGACTCGCACGTCGGCCTCCAGGCCCGACTGATGAGCCAGGCCCTGCGGAAGATCACCGGCGCACTCCACCAGTCGAAGACCACGGCCATCTTCATCAACCAGCTCCGCGAGAAGGTCGGCGTGATGTTCGGCTCGCCGGAGACGACCACGGGTGGCCGGGCGCTCAAGTTCTACGCCTCGGTGCGGCTCGACATCCGCCGCATCGAGACGATGAAGGACGGCACCGACGCGGTGGGCAACCGCACCCGGGTCAAGGTCGTCAAGAACAAGGTCGCCCCGCCCTTCAAGCAGGCCGAGTTCGACATCCTCTACGGCACTGGCATCAGCCGCGAGGGCGGCCTGATCGACATGGGCGTGGAGCACGGCTTCGTCCGCAAGTCCGGCGCCTGGTACACCTACGAGGGCGACCAGCTGGGCCAGGGCAAGGAGAACGCGCGGAGCTTCCTGCGGGACAACCCCGATCTGGCCAACGAGATCGAGAAGAAGATCAAGGAGAAGCTGGGCATCGGGCCCAAGACCGAGGCGCCGGAGGGCGAGCCGGGCAAGGACGCCTCGGGTGCCGCGGCGCCGGCCGCCGCTGCCGCAGCGGCCTCGGTCACGCCGCCCGCGCCGGCCAAGGCCACCAAGGCCAAGCCCGCCACCGCCGCCGCTGCCGCCAAGAGCTGACGGTGACCCGGCGCAGCGAGTGGCCGGAGCACGCGGGACATGAAGACGGCGGTGGCCCTGCCGCGTCGAGGGCCGGGGCAGGGCCACCGCACCCTCCGAGAAGCCCGGAGGAGCGGGCGCGGGCCATCTGCCTGCGGCTGCTCACCGGGACGCCGCGGACGCGTCGGCAGCTGGCCGACGCGCTCCGCGAGCGGGAGATCCCCGAGGAGGTGTCGGCGGCGGTTCTCGACCGGTTCGAGGAGGTGGGGCTGATCGACGACGCCGCCTTCGCCGCGGCCTGGGTGGAGTCGCGGCACCACGGGCGTGGCCTCGCCAGGCGGGCCCTGGCGAGGGAGTTGCGCACCAAGGGGGTGGCCACGGCGTCCATCGACGAGGCGATCGGCGGGCTGGACGCCGAGCGGGAGGAGGAGATGGCGCGGGCGCTGGTGGAGCGGCGGCTGCGGGCCACCCGCGGCCTGGACCGTGACCGGCGGATGCGGCGGCTGGTGGGGATGCTGGCCCGCAAGGGCTATCCGGAGGGCACGGCCCTCCGGGTGGTCAGGGAGGCCCTGGCGGCCGAGGGGGAGCAGCCGGACGAGGACACGGAGCCGTGGCACGGCGGCCGCTGACCGAGGGCCGGTGAGCCGCCGGGCCGGCGGGGGAGGCCGGCCCGGGGCGGGGCAGGGGCCTTCGGTCAACGGTGTCGTTCAGGCCCCGGTGGCGCCGCGCAGACCGCGCACGCACTCGGCCAGGCCCGCCAGGTCGGAGCCCGGCAGCGAGGCGGCCAGGTGCCCGTCGGGGCGGACGACGAGGAGGGTGTGGGCGCCGGCGCCCGGGTACTCCTCGGTGACCATCAGCTCAGCCGGCAGCGGCAGCGTGCCGACCGCCACGGCGAGTCGGGGCATCAGCCCGGCCGTCAGCCAGTGCCTGGCGTCCCAGACCCGGGATCCCGGCGCGGTCAGCACCAGCAGCAGCGGGCCGCCGAGCCGCTGTCGCAGGAAGCCCTGGGCTCCGTCCAGGGTGGTCACCCGCACGTCGGCCACGAGCGTGCCGGCCGGCTCGGCCGGGGTGGCCCGTGGCGCGGGGCGTGCCAGCGGGGAGGCCGGGTAGCCGGCCGGCGCCCCCAGGGTGCCGCGGCCCAGGTGGCCGTCGGCGAGCAGCGTGAGCCGACCCCGGCCGCGCCCGGCGAGGCGGGCCGTGAGGCCGCCGCCGCGCACCAGCGGCAGCGCCTGGTCGACGGCCCGCAGCCGGTCGGCGACGGCGGTCCTGCGTTCGGCCTCGTAGCTGTCGAGCAGGGCCTCGGCGTCGCCCTCCCGGCAGGCGATGGCCAGCTTCCAGGCCAGGTTGTCCACGTCCCGCAGCCCCTCGGCCACCTGCTGGGTGCCGAGCGCCCCGAGCAGGTGGGCCGCGTCCCCGGCGAGGAAGGCGCGGCCGGAGCGCCAGCGGCGGGCCAGCCGCTGGTGGCAGATGTGCACGCCCGTGTCCAGCAGCTCGTAGGGCGGGAGTTCGCCGTCGTGCCAGGTGGTGAGCGCGGCGTGCACCCGCTCCAGCATGGCGTCCGGGGTGACCAGGCCGTCGTCCGGCGGCAGCGGCCAGTCGAGCCGCCACCGGTCGCCGGCCAGCGGCCTGGCGATGACCTCGGCGTGCGGCAGGCCCCGGTGCAGCCCGGCCTCGCCGGGCCAGGGCAGTTCGGCGCGGAGCGCGGCCACCGCGTAGCGCTCGACTCCGGTGCGGCCGGGGAAGGCGATGCCCAGCAGTTTGCGGGCGGTGGAGCGGGCGCCGTCGCAGCCGACGAAGTAGCTGCCGCGGAAGGTCCTGGCCTGGCCGCGCTGCCCCTCGGGCGCCCGGCGCACGGTGTGCGCCAGGATCTCGCGGTCGTGCTGTTCCAGGTCCGTGAGCCGGTGCCCGGCGACGATCCTGATCAGCTCCTCGTGGCCGGCCGCCTCCCGCAGGGCCGTCTCCAGGACGTGCTGCGGCACATGGCGCGGCTCGCCACGCTCAGGGAACTCGTGGCGGAAGACGGCGCGCCCGCGGACGGTGGTCAGCCAGGCCGCCCACGCCGCGGAGTCTCGGTCGAGACCCGGCAGCGCGGCCCATCTGGCCAGGTCCGGCGGGAGCACACAACTACGGGCGAGGCGTTTCGGGGCCGGCCCCTCTCCGCCGTCGAGTATCACGGAGGGGACGCCCTGCCCGGCCAGGGCAAGCGCCAGCGCGAGCCCGGTCGGGCCCGCGCCGGCAATGATCACGGGCAGCACAGCATGTATGCAACCCAGCGGCTGATCGGGCGTCAAGTCCGTCCCGATCCGCGACGGTCCGCTCAGCTCGTCGCGTCGGACCTGGCCGAGTCCGAGGAGGCCCCGGACGCTGCCACGGTCCGCGGCTCAGGCACGCTGACCTCGGGCGTCAGAGCCAGTCCCGGCTGGTCCGTCAGACCCGAAGGGTCGGGCTTGACGACCGCGCCCGTGCCGCGCTTGCCGCGCCGAAGCCGCTTCTCCAGCCAGGAGGCCAGGCTGGTGAGCAGGAAGTTCAGCGCGATGAAGATCAGCGCGGCCACCGTGTAGGCGGCGATGGTGTTCGCGTAGTTCGTGGACACCAGACGCGCGTTGGTCAGCAGTTCGCTGTAGCCGAGCATCGCGCCGCCGAGCGTGGTGTCCTTCACGATGACGACCAGCTGGCTGACGATCGCCGGCAACATCGCCGTCACCGCCTGGGGCAGCAGGATGAAGACCATCGTCTGCCCCTTGCGCAGGCCGATGGCCCGCGCTGCCTCGCCCTGCCCGCGCGGCAGCGTCTGCACGCCGGCCCGCACGATCTCGGCGAGCACCGAGGCGTTGTAGAGCACCAGGCCGGTCACCACCGCGTACAGCGGCCGCACGTCGCGGTCGACGTCCGA
The DNA here is from genome assembly GCF_054783955.1 of Streptomyces mayteni. NCBI lineage: Bacteria > Bacillati > Actinomycetota > Actinomycetes > Kitasatosporales > Streptomycetaceae > Streptomyces > Streptomyces mayteni. The sequence goes on from NZ_BAAGPR010000072.1 coordinate 28,072, forward strand.
CCACTCCGCGTACGCGGCGTTGGCGAACACCATCATCAGCAGCACCGGGACGGCCCGGAAGAACTCCACGATGACGTCGCAGGGCCGGCGGATCCACCAGTGGTCGGAGAGCCGGCCGATGCCGAACACGACGCCGAGCGGCAGGGCGATGACCAGCGACAGGCTCGCCGCGATCAGCGTGTCCTGGAGTCCTGGCCACAGGAAGGTGGTCCAGACGCGGGAGTCGGTGACGAAGACGTCCCACTTCTCCGCGTCGAGCTGATTCTTGTCGGCCATCGTCCGGTAGATCCACCAGAAGACGGCGCCGAGCACGGCAAGAAACAGCACGGCGTAGAGCACGTTCCGCCGCTTGGCCCGGGGGCCGGGGGCGTCGTAGAGAACGGAGAGATTGGTCATCGCTTCACCGCCACGCGCTTGGCCAGCCAGCCGAGGAGGAGTCCGGTCGGAAGGGTCAGGATGATGAACCCGATGGCGAACAGCAGGGCGATCGGGATGAGGTTGGCCTCGTTCTCGATCATGGTCCGCATCAGGGCCGCGGCCTCGGCGACGCTGATGGCGGCCGCCACCGTGGTGTTCTTGGTGAGGGCGATCAGCACGTTGGCCAGCGGGGCCACCACCGAGCGGAACGCCTGCGGCAGCACCACGATACGCAGCACCTGGGTGAAGGAGAGCCCCAGGGCACGGGCCGCCTCCGCCTGGCCCACCGGCACCGTGTTGATGCCGGAGCGCAGCGCCTCACAGACGAAGGTCGAGGTGTAGGCGATGAAGCCGAGGACGGCCAACCGGAAGCCGATCGTGTCGACGTCCCCTTCGGCGAACATCGTCATACCCAGCGTCTGGTACAGGCCCAGCGAGCAGAAGACGATGATCAGGGTCAGCGGTGTGTTGCGGAAGATGTGCACGTAGGCCGTGCCGAAGGCGCGCATGATCGGAACCGGGCTGACCCGCATGCCCGCGAGGATCGTGCCCCAGATGAGCGAGCCGATCGCGGAGAAGACGGTGAGCTGCACCGTCGTCCAGAACGCGCCGAACAGGTCGTACTGTTCGAGGTCTAGGAAGTCGAACACGGAGTCTCTCAGTCTCGACTAGGGGGTGCGGAATGGGCGTGGCGCGCCGCCGGTCGAGGCGGCGCGCCACGGGGGACCCGGTGGGTCAGGCGATCTCCCCGATCGCGGGAGCCTCTTCGGCCTCGTACCTGGCCGGGCCGAAGTTGTCCTCCACGGCCTGGTCCCAGGCGCCGGACTCGACCATGCTGGTGAGCGCGTCGTTGATCTGCCCCTGGAGCTCGGTGTCGTCCTTCGGGATGCCGACGCCGTAGTTCTCGTTGCTCAGCTCGAGGCCGGCCAGCTCGAACTTGCCCTGGTTGGCCTCCTGCGAGGCGTAACCGGCGAGGATCGAGTCGTCCGTGGTCAGGGCGTCCACCGTGCCGTTCTCCAGGCCGGTCAGGCACTCGGAGTACGTACCCATTTCCAGGAGTTCGGCGTCCGGCGCGAAGTCGTTCTGAACGTTCTGCGCGGAGGTGGAGCCGGCGACGGAACAGAGCGTCAGGTTGTTGATCTCGTCCGGCGAGGAGATGGTCTCGCCGGACCGCACCAGCAGGTCCTGGTGAGCCAGGAGGTACGGGCCCGCGAAGCTGACCTGCTCCTCGCGCTCCGGGGTGATCGAGTAGGTGGCAACGATGAAGTCGACGTCCCCGCGGCTGAGCAGGTTCTCCCGCTCGGCGCTCGGCGACTCGACGAACTCGATGTTCTCGGGCTCGTAGCCGAGCTCGCCCGCGATGTACGTGGCGACGTCCACGTCGAAGCCGGCGTAGTCGCCGTCCGGGGTCTGCAGACCCAGACCCGGCTGGTCGAACTTGATGCCGATCGTGATGCTGTCGCCGCTTCCGCCGTCGCTCCCACCCTCGCCCTCGTCGTCGCTTGAACCGCACGCCGTGGCGGCGAGCGAGAGAGCGAGAACGGAGGCGGCCAGCGCGCTTGCCTTGCGGAGTCTCATTGCGTAATCCCTTGTTGTCGAAAAAGTGGTGCGGGTCCGTAGGCGACCGGGCTCGGTCGCGAAGGTGAATCCAGCGTCAGTGCTTGAGGATCTTCGACAGGAAGTCCTTGGCCCGGTCGCTGCGGGGGTTGTCGAAGAACTGGTGGGGGGAGGCTTCCTCGACAATTCGGCCGTCCGCCATGAACACCACACGATCGGCGGCGGACCGGGCGAAGCCCATCTCGTGGGTGACGACGACCATCGTCATCCCCTCCTTGGCCAGCTGCTGCATGACCTCGAGGACCTCGTTGATCATCTCCGGGTCGAGCGCCGAGGTGGGCTCGTCGAAGAGCATCACCTTCGGCTCCATGGCCAGCGCCCGGGCGATTGCCACCCGCTGCTGCTGGCCGCCCGAGAGCTGCGCCGGGTACTTGTCGGCCTGCGAGCCGACGCCTACCCGGTCGAGCAGCTTTCGCGCCCGAGCCTGGACCTCGTCCTTGTTCTGACGCCTGACCTTGATCGGACCGAGCATCACGTTCTCGAGCACGGTCTTGTGCGCGAAGAGATTGAAGGACTGGAAGACCATGCCCACGTCGGCACGGAGTCGAGCGAGACCGCGCCCCTCGTCGGGCAGCGGGTCACCGTCGATCGTGATCGACCCGTCGTCGATGGTCTCCAGGCGGTTGATGGTCCGGCACAGGGTCGACTTGCCGGAACCGGAAGGGCCGATCACGACGACCACTTCACCGCGCTTGATCGTCAGATTGATGTCCTGGAGCACGTGCAGCGCACCGAAGTGCTTGTTCACGCTGTCCAGGACGACAAGGTCTTCCGCCAGGGGCGCAGCCTCCTCAGCGGCATCCTTGGTCAGCGGCACATTGCTCATCGTGGCTTTGCTCCGTCCTCGTCGGTTGACGGGACCTTAGCCAGCGTTAACGAGGAGCGTCAGCACATCTGAGCGGAACTTGAGGGTCACGATGTGATCGCGGTCTCGTTGCCGAAAGTGATCATGTCGCGCCGTTCGGTGAGGCCCGGGTAACGGAAGCGTTCAGCTCCTCTTCACCCCCTTGACGCCACCCGCGTCCATCGGCATGGATGCGGGGATACGCTTCAACCGCTGTGGAAGGGATGCGCGGGTGAGACTCCTGCTGGTCGAAGACGACGAGCATGTCGCCGCCGCCCTGGTCGCCGTGCTGAGCAGACACGGCTTCGACGTGGTCCGCGCGCGTGGCGGCGAGGAGGCCATCACGCTGGTGCGGAACCGCACCTTCAACGTCGTGCTGCTCGACCTCGGGCTGCCCGACGTGGACGGCTTCGAGGTCTGCGGCCGGATCCGCCGCGTCGCCTCGGTGCCGGTGATCATGGTGACCGCGCGAAGCGACGTCCGCTCCCGTATCCACGGCCTCAATCTGGGGGCCGACGACTACGTCGTCAAGCCCTACGACACCGGCGAACTGCTCGCCCGGATACACGCGGTGAGCCGCCGCAGGAGCGCCGACGAGGAGCCCGCGGGCCCGGAGCCGGCGTCCGACGGGGTGCTCAGCCTCGGCCCCGTCACGGTGGAGCTCGCCACCCGCCAGGTCTCGGTCGACGGCCGGCGGATAGCGCTCACCCGCAAGGAGTTCGACCTGCTCGCGCTGCTGGCCCAGCGCCCCGGCGTCGTCTTCCGGCGGGAGCAGATCATCAGCGACGTCTGGCAGACCAGCTGGGAGGGCACCGGCCGCACCCTCGAGGTGCACGTCGCCTCGCTCCGCGCCAAGCTGCGCCTGCCGGGGCTCGTCGAAACCGTCCGCGGCGTCGGCTACCGGCTGGCGCTCCCCGCCTCCTGACCCCAACCCCGACCCCCACATGCGATCACGTCTGCTCCCGCTGCTCATCGTCCTGCTGGCCGGTGTGCTGCTCGCCCTCGGCGTCCCGCTCGCCGCCAGCCAGGCCCGCAGCGAGCAGCAGCGCGTCGTCGTCGACCGGATCGACGACACCGCCCGCTTCGCCTCGCTCGCCCAGTTCGCCGCCGGCGACGGCGACGAGGACCAGCTCGACACGCTCCAGCTGGAACTCGACACCTACTACGACGTCTACGGGATCAGCGCCGGCGTCTACCAGCGCACCGGCGAGCCGCTGGCGGCGTCGCCGCACGGCTGGCAGCTGCCGGGCGGCAGCCAGGCGCAGGAGTTCGTCGAGGCGCTGGCCGGCCGGCGCAGCGAGGGCCCGAGCCAGGTGTGGCCGTGGAACAGCGACCGGCACCTGGTGGTCGCCTCCCCGGTGATCCGCGACGGCGACGTGATCGCCGTGGTGGTCACCGACTCGCCCACCGGGCCGCTGCGGTCCCGGATCCTCCAGGGCTGGCTGCCCATCGTGGCCGGCCTGGCCGCCGCCACCCTGCTCGCGGTGGCCGCCGCGGTCCAGCTCACCAGCTGGGTGCTGCGCCCGGTGCGGGTGCTCGACCGGGCCACCCACGAGATCGCCACCGGGCGGATGACCGCCCGCGTGGCGCCCTCCGGCGGCCCACCCGAGCTGCGCCGGCTCGCCCAGTCGTTCAACGAGATGGCCGACAACGTCGAGCAGGTGCTCGAACAGCAGCGTGCCTTCGTCGCCGACGCCTCCCACCAGCTGCGCAACCCGCTCGCCGCCCTGCTGCTCCGCATCGACCTGCTGGGCCTCGAACTGCCCGAGGACAACGCCGAGATCGCCTCCGTGCGCGCCGAGGGCAAGCGGCTCGCCACCGTCCTCGACGGCCTGCTCGACCTCGCCCTCGCCGAGCACAGCCCGGCGGACCTGCGGACCACCGACGTGGCCGCGCTGGTCGCCGAGCGGCTGGCGGCCTGGCAGCCGGTCGCCGACCGGCGTGGCGTCGACCTGCGGCTCGCCGGCCCGGGCGCCGTGACCGGCTGGGCCGACCCGGTCGGCCTCTCCAGCGCCCTGGACGCCATAGTCGACAACGCGCTCAAGTTCACCCCGAGCGGCGGCGAGGTCGCCCTGACCGTCACCGCCGCCGGCGACCACGTCACCATCGTCACCACCGACACCGGACCCGGGCTCGACGAGGCCGAAATGGAACGCATCGGCGACCGCTTCTGGCGCAGCGGCCGGCACCAGAACATCAACGGCTCCGGCCTCGGCCTCTCCATCGTCGGCGCCCTCCTCGGCGCCGCCGGGGCCGGCGTGGCCTACGGCCACCACCTGCCCCACGGCCTGCGGGTCACCATCACCCTGCCCCGGCACGGCCCCGAGGCCGGGCACGAGGCCGACCAGGTCAACCTGCCGCGGCCGGCCTCAACCGCAGAGTGACGATCTGGAACGGGCGCAGCGCGAGCGGCACGCCGCCGTCCGCGTCGAGCGCGCACTCCGGGGCCAGCGGACCCGCGTCGAGCGGCCGCTCCAACAGATCGGTCGCGGTCACCGCGGCCAGCGGGAAGCCGGTCGTCAGCCGCCCGGACGACCGGCCGCCGCCCGCCTCGTGGAGCCGGACCACAACGTCGCCGCTCCGGTCGTCGGCCAGCTTCACGGCCGCCACCACCAGGCCGTCGCCGGCCACCGACACCAGCGGCTCCACGGTGGCCGAGCCGGGAACCTCGCGCTCCGGCAGGTTGATCCGGTGGCCCTCGCGGACCGCGTCGAGCAGCGAGGCGCCGGGCGCCAGCGCGTACCGCAGCAGGTGTTCGCCCTGGTCGGTCTCCGGGTCCGGGTAGCGCGGCGCCCGCAGCAGCGAGAGCCGCACCGTGGTCGTCTGCCCGCCGTCCGGCCGCACCTCGCGGGTCACGTCGTGCCCGTACGTCGAGTCGTTCACCACCGCGGCGCCCCAGCCAGGCTCGGCCACCCGCAGCCAGCGGTGCGCGCAGATCTCGAACTTGGCCGCGTCCCACGAGGTGTTGGTGTGGGTGGGCCGCTCCACGTGCCCGAACTGGGTCTCGGCCGCCGACCGGTCCGCCTTCACGTCCAGCGGGAACGCGGCCTTGAGGATCTTCTCCCGCTCGTGCCAGTCGATCGCCGCCTCCGCGTCCACCACCCGGGCGCCGGCCCGCAGCGTCAGCCGCTGCGTCACCCGGGAGCCGGCGCCGAACGAGCGGGTCACCGCCACCGTCGCCGCCTCGGCCGAGGCCGACTCGAGCGTCAGCTCGTCCACCGCCACCAGGTCGACGACCCGGTGGCGGTAGAAGGAGTCGATGTCCCAGGCGTCCCACAGGTTGGGCAGGTCGGGGTGCAGCTGGAGCAGGTTGCCGGCGCCGCCGGGCGCGATCGCTTCCCGCCCGGTCGCCAGCTCCACCGCCGACACCACGAGGCCGCGCCCGTCGACCACCACCCGCAGCAGGCCGTTGGCCAGCGTGCAGCCACCGTCTTCGCGGGGCGTCACGGTGACCGGCTCGGCACCGGGCGCCGCGCCTGACCGCGGCCCGGCGCCGCCGGCCGGCACCCCGCCCCGCTCGTGCGGCGCCGCGTTGAACACCACCGTGCCGGGACCCTCGCCCGCCAGCGCCCGCTGCGCCTCCCCGATCAGGCCGAGCAGCTCCTCCCGCAGCCGCGCGTAGGTGGCCCGCGCCTCCCGGTGCACCCAGGCGATCGACGAGCCGGGCAGGATGTCGTGGAACTGGTGCAGCAGCACCGTCTTCCAGATCCCGTCGAGCGCCTCGTGCGGATACGCGTACCCCGGCGCCCGCAGCGCCGCCGTCGCCGCCCACAGCTCGGCCTCGCGCAGCAGCGACTCGCTGTGCCGGTTGCCCTGCTTGGTCTTGGCCTGCGAGGTGTAGGTGCCGCGGTGCAGCTCCAGGTACAGCTCGCCCACCCACACCGGGGCGTCCGGGTACTCGGCCTCCGCCTCGGCGAAGAACGCGGCCGGCCGCTCGATCGCCACCCGCGGCGAGCCCTCCAGGTCCCGCAGCCGCCGGGCCCGCGCCAGCATCTCGCGGGTCGGACCGCCGCCGCCGTCGCCGAAGCCGAACGGCACCAGCGAGCGGGAACCCCGCCCCTTCTCGCGGTAGTTGGCCGCCGCGTGGGCCAACTGCTCGCCGCCGAGGTCGGAGTTGTAGGTGTCCACCGGCGGGAAGTGCGTGAAGACCCGGGTGCCGTCGATCCCCTCCCACCAGAAGGTGTGGTGCGGGAACGCGTTGGTCTGGCTCCAGGAGATCTTCTGGGTCAGGAACCACTTCGAGCCGGAGAGCCGCACCAGCTGCGGCAGTGCCGCCGTGTAGCCGAACGAGTCGGGCAGCCACACCTCCTCGGTCTCGATCCCGAACTCGTCGAGGAAGAACCGCTTGCCGTACACGAACTGCCGCGCCATGGCCTCGCCGCCCACCATGTTGGTGTCCGACTCCACCCACATGCCGCCGACCGGCACGAACGAGCCCTCCGCCACCTTCTTCTTGACCCGCGCGTACACCTCGGTCCTGTGCTCCTTGAGCCAGGCCAGCTGCTGCGCCTGCGACATGGCGAAGACGAACTCCGGGTGGTCGTCCATCAGCCGCACCACGTTCGCGGACGTGCGGGCCACCTTCCGCACCGTCTCGCGCAGCGGCCACAGCCAGGCCGAGTCGATGTGCGCGTGCCCCACCGCGCTGACCCGGTGCGCCGAGGCGTGCGCCGGATCGGCCAGCACCCCGGCCAGCCGGGCCCTGGCGTCGGCCGCGCTGCCGACGACGTCGTCCAGGTCGAGCGCGTCGAGCGCGCGCTCCACGGCCCGCAGGATCGTCCACCGCCTGCCGTCCTCGACGGCCAGCCGCGTCATCAGGCCGCCAAGCACCTCCAGGTCCTGCACCAGCTCCCAGACCTCGGGCTCGAAGACCGCGAGCTCCATCCGTGCCAGCCGGTACAGCGGCTCGTCGCCGGCGGTCAGCCGGTCGCCGAGCGGGCTCGGTCCCTGCTCGTTGAGGATCGGGTTGGCCGCCGCCTCCACCAGCAGCTCGACGGGCTCGCCGCCGGCCACCGCGTCCCCGATCCGCACCCAGTCGTTCTGCGGGTGCAGGCCCTTCACGGCCTCGCCGTCCGGCCGGTAGACCAGCCCCTCGCACTGGAAGCCCGGCATCCGCCGCTCGAAGCCCAGGTCGAGCACGGCCTCCACGGTCCGCCCCGCCCACTCCCGCGGCACCCGGCCGGTGACCCGGAACCACGTGGTGCCCCATGCCGGGCCCCAGGGCTCGCCCACCGCGGCCGGGCGGTAGGCGGCGGCGAGCCCCTCGGCCACCGGCACCGGCTCGCCCGGCGCGTCCCACCGCTCCAGGGCCAGCGGCGCGCTCGGGCCGTGGACGGCCGGCCTGATCCGCTCGGTCAGCACCCGGTGCAGGCGCTGTTCGACGAGATTGCGGTCATCGTGCATGGCTGGGCTGACTCCCTTGTCCTCGATGTCTGCGTCGATGGCGTCGATTGCGTCGTCTGCTTGCCGTCGTGGTCAGGCTGTGCCGTGAGGGTCAAGACATGGCGTGGTGGACGGTGGCGCTCGGCTTCGGTCGCGATGGGAGAGTCGGTGCGGGTGAGGTGGGGGTGCGGATGAGATGGGGGGCGGTGGGGCGTGGCTCAGGGCTTGACGGAGCGGTAGTACTCCCTGGCCCCCGGGTGCAGTTCGAGCGGCTGGGTGTAGATCGCGGTGCGCCGGTCCACGCGCTGCGCGGCGTGCACCTCCTGCCCGATCCGGTCCCGGCCGTTGATCACCGACCTGGTCACCTGCTCGGCCAACGCGTCGTCCACCGAGTCCGTGGTCACCAGCAGGTTGGCCACCGCCAGGGTGTCCACCACCTGCGAGCCGGGAATGTCCGGATACGCGTCCGGGGGCAGCCCGGCCGCGCGGTAGAAGGCGGCCTCCGGGCTGAGCCCGGTCAGCGCGGGCAGCAGGTCCTCGAGCGGCACCAGACGGATGTCGGTGTTGGCCGCCAGCCGCTCCACCGCCGTGGTGGGCAGCCCGCCCGACCAGAAGAAGGCGTCCAGCCGGCCGGCCTCCAGCATCCGCGGCATCGCGTCGATGCCCTGCCGGATCGCGGTCACGTCCCGCTCCAGGTCGAGCCCGGCGGCCGCGAGCAGCTGCCTGGCCGCCGGCTGCACCCCGGACTGGTCCTGCCCCACGCCCACCCGGAGCCCCGCCAGGTCCGCGGTGCTGCGCACCGGGGAGTCGGCCGGCACCACGAGCTGTATGTAGTCGTCGTAGAGCCGCGCGCAGGCGCGCAGGCGGTCGGCGTCCTCGCCCCCCGCCGCCTGGTAGGCCGCTATCGCGTCCGCGGTGGCGATGGCGAAGTCGGCCTCCCCGGCCAGCAGCCGCTCGATGTTCTGCACCGAGCCCTCGCTCGGCTCCAGCGTGATGTCGAGGTCAGGCGCGTCACCGGCCAGCTGGCCGCGGAGCAGCTCCCCGTACCGGGAGTAGACCCCGCTGCTGACCCCGGTGCTCATCGTCAACGAGCCGCCTGGGGTCGGCGCGCTGCCGAACAGCGGCCGCCACAGCAGGGCGGCGAGCACGACGAGCGCCACCGCGACGCCGAGCAAGACGGGCACCGGCCGGCGGCGCAGCGAACGCACGGAGAGCAGGCGGCGGTCCTGCGCGCTGGGAGCCACCCGAGCAAGCTACCAGCGGAACGTAGACTTGGGGACTGGCTCTTGCTGGTCCCGGATCGATTTGGATTGAGTTCTCGCATGCCGGAAGTCGCGCGCACATACCAAGTCAGGACGTTTGGCTGTCAGATGAACGTCCACGACTCGGAGCGGATGGCCGGGCTGCTGGAGGCCGCCGGCTACGTCGCCGCCGAGCCAGGCGCCGACGCCGCCGACATCGTCGTCTTCAACACCTGCGCGGTGCGGGAGAACGCCGACAACCGGCTCTACGGCAACCTGGGGCAGCTGGCGCCCAAGAAGAGCGCCCGCCCCGGCATGCAGATCGCCGTGGGCGGCTGCCTGGCCCAGAAGGACCGGGACACCATCGTGCGCCGCGCCCCCTGGGTCGACGTCGTCTTCGGCACCCACAATGTAGGCAGCCTCCCGGTGCTGCTGGAGCGCGCCAGGATCCAGCGCGAGGCCCAGGTCGAGATCGCCGAGTCGCTCGAGGCGTTCCCCTCCACGCTGCCCACCCGCCGCGAGAGCGCCTACGCCGCCTGGGTCGCCATCTCCGTGGGCTGCAACAACACCTGCACCTTCTGCATCGTGCCGGCGCTGCGCGGCAAGGAGAAGGACCGCAGGCCTGGCGACATCCTGGCCGAGATCGAGACCCTGGTCGCCGAGGGCGTCAGCGAGATCACCCTGCTCGGCCAGAACGTCAACGCCTACGGCTCGGACATCGGCGACCGCGAGGCGTTCTCCAAGCTGCTGCGTGCCTGCGGCGGGATCGCGGGCCTTGAGCGGGTGCGCTTCACCTCCCCGCACCCCCGCGACTTCACCGACGACGTCATCGAGGCCATGGCCGGGACGCCCAACGTGATGCCGCAGCTGCACATGCCGCTGCAGTCCGGCTCGTCCCGGGTGCTGCGCGCCATGCGCCGCTCCTACCGGCAGGACCGCTACCTGGGGATCATCGAGAAGGTCAGGGCGGCCATCCCGGACGCGGCCATCACCACCGACATCATCGTGGGCTTCCCCGGCGAGACCGAGGAGGACTTCGAGGAGACCCTGCACGTGGTGCGCGAGGCACGCTTCGCGCAGGCCTTCACCTTCCAGTACTCCAAGCGTCCTGGCACCCCGGCGGCCGAGATGCCGGGGCAGATCCCCAAGGAGGTCGTCCAGGCGCGCTACGAGCGTCTGGTCGCCCTCCAGGAGGAGATCTCCTGGGCGGAGAACAGGAAGCAGGTCGGCCGCACGGTCGAGGTGCTGGTCGCCGAGGGCGAGGGCCGCAAGGACGACGCGACCCGGCGGCTCTCCGGCCGCGCCCCCGACAACCGCCTGGTCCACTTCACCCGCCCCGCCGAGCCGGTCAGGCCGGGCGACCTGGTCACCGTCGAGATCAGCTACGCCGCCCCGCACCACCTGCTCGCCGAGGGCGAGGTGAAGGCCGTCCGCCGCACCCGCTCGGGCGACGCCTGGGAGCGGCGCACCGCGGCCCCGGCCGCGGACGCCAAGCCGGCGGGCGTGCTGCTCGGCCTGCCGGGCGTCGGCGTCCCCGCCCCCCTGCCGGAACCGACCGGCGGCTGCGCGGTGTCCTGAACCCATCCGCACGAGGCGCGACGGGAAGGGCGGGAAGATGCCGCGGTGGGGACTGTCCACGGAGGAGACCGTGGGCACCGCAGGAGCCAAGGTGCCAGGAGCGAGGTTCGTCGCCGCGATCGACGGGACGTACGAGGACGCCCATGCCGCACTCTGGGAGTACGCGCGTGGCCACCGGCCGGAGCACCCGAAGGCCGTCGTCGCCCAGCGGGTCATCCGCCAGTCGGACGGTTTCCTCGTCATCGACTCCGGGGCCACCGGCACGGACCATCCGTGCCGGTTCCGGGTCGCCGAGCTGCTGTGGGACAGCGCCGTGCAGGGACCTGGGAGTTAGGCTCCCGGCATGCTCGTCGCCGCCGCCGTCTGCCCCTGCCCTCCGCTGCTGGTGCCCGAGGTCGCCGGTGGCGCCGCCCCCGAACTCGACCCGGCGCGCGCCGCCTGCTACGACGCCCTCGGCGTGCTGTCGGCCGCCAGGCCCGAGCGGCTTGTGGTCGCCGGCCCCGCGACCGGCGGGGGCCTCGACCACTTCCCGGCCGGTACCCGCGGCTCGCTGCGCGGCTTCGGGGTGGGCGTCGAGACCGTCCTCGGGCCGGCCGAGGCGCGGCCGGGCGAGCCCGAGCTGCCGCCGTCCCTGACGGTGGCGGCCTGGCTGCTCGAACGCGTCGGCTGGCGGGCCGCCCCCGTGGCGGCGCTCGGCCTCGGCGAGGAGCTCGACCCGGCGCGCTGCGAGGCGGCGGGGCGCGAGCTGGCGGCGGGCGGGGAACGGCTCGCGCTGCTCGTCATGGGAGACGGCAGCACCTGCCGCTCGCCCAAGGCCCCCGGCTACCTCGACGAACGGGCCGCCGACTTCGACGCGGCCGCGGCGCGCGCCCTCGCCGCCGCCGACCTCGCCGGGCTGCGCGCCATCGACCAGGGGCTGGCCGCCGAGCTCGGCGAGGTCGGCGGCGGCGAGGG